>CAIMNF010000062.1 GCA_903842755.1 Oligoflexia bacterium | reverse complement strand
GTTATAATGGAATATTGGGCGTAGGTTTATTTGCGCAAGATTGCGGATCGTTTTGTGTGACCAATGCCAACAGTGACCAATACTTCACCTGCAATGGAACAACTTGCTACTGCGGAGCCACCGTCGATTTAAACGCCCAGGTGCGTAATCCCGTAGATGCACTCCCTACTGACTGGCACGGAGTAACATTAAACTTTAGTGGTACCTCTGCAGCGACTGCAGCGAATCCCGGTTTAACCACCGCTTCTGGAACCGTTACTTTTCAATCCAGCGCTGCAAGTGGGCATGTCTACTATGCAGACGGATACGGCAACATGCGAACCACTTACAACGGGACCACCCTGGATAGTTTTATTGATAGCGGCTCCAGCATTTTATTTATCCCCTCGGCCAGTGGCTATTCGAATTGCACGCAAGATTCAAGCATTTTTTGCGGAAATTTGGCTACCTATACGGCGACCAACACCAGTACCCCCGGAACAAACGGTTTTTCACTTGCAGCCTCATTTCAGGTGGGCCAGGGCTACTCGTACATGGACTCGACGACCTACAATGTATTCAGTGCACTTGCGGGGCCAACAGGAACCGGAAGTTCTGCTGTGTTTGATTGGGGGTTTCCATTTTTTATCGGTAAAACCATATACGTCGGAATTGGCTACTCGAATGGATCTGGCCACAATTCTACAAATCCGTATTGGTCCTTTTGAGATTGGAAAAAAATGATTAAAATTCTACTCATCGAAGACTTAGAATCCGAAATTAAACCGATCACTAAACTGCTAACCACTGATTTTGAATCCGTTGTTACTCGGGTAGACTCCCTACTCGATGCGGTAAAAGTGATGGAGTCAGCCTGGATTCGGCCCGACCTCATTATTTGCGACGATCACGGAAGTTCTTTCACTCCACTGAGTCGGATGCTTGAACTTTCACAAGGCGTTCCTTGTATTTTAATTGTAGACGATCCTACTAAATTTAGTGAATTCAGGAAAATTAAACAGGCATTCCTCACCGAACCGGTTGCCCGGAAACACCTGACCCGCGATTTACTGAGCCGAATTGAAAACCTAGAAGAAGAAGGCATGTTTGTGCACTTAGCGAAAGACGGATCGCTTGACCCTCGTTCGAAAAAAATAATTACGGTACAGGAACAGAAGGTTCAGAAACTAATCGAGACCCCTAAACCAAATATTCAAACCGTACACAATACAACCACGAATTCGATTAAATTAATACAAGAGGTTACCTCTAAAATAGGATTCACACCACAAGTTCAAGCAATCGCGACAAAGAGTGTTGAACTTACCCTAAAGGTAATTGCCGATAGCCCAAAACTAAGCGAGATCTTAAAAACTTTGAAAACTCAAGAAGGCAAATTCATAGCAAGCCATAGCATGATGCTAGCGGAAATCGCGAGTGCGCTCGCAAGCCAAATGGAGTGGAGTTCGGGCGCAACCTTTACTAAACTTTGTCTCGCCGCTTTTTTGCACGACCTCACGTTGACGAATAACGAACTCGCCCGCTGCAGAACATTAGAAGAAGCAAAAGCCCTTCCTGGCATTACCCAGTACGAGCTCAATCAATTTAAACTCCACCCGACTCACGCAGCCGAGCTCGCCCGAAAATTCCATGAAATCCCTGCTGACGTAGATACGATCATTGCTCAGCACCATGAGCTTCCCGGAGGCACGGGTTTTCCGCGAGGACTCTTTCAAAGCCAAATATCCCCGTTAACCTGCGTATTCATCGTCGCGGAAGACTTGCTTCACTTTTATTTAGACCGCGATTTTAGGGCTGATGCACTTCAGTTTGTAAAGGAAAGAGAGAACATTTACGTTTCTGGAAACTTGCGACGCGCTCTTAAAGTTTTAGAAAATGAAAGCACTGCAATGAATAAGGCTACTTCATTCAGCTAACTTAAATCGCCGAACAACTTGCGGTGAATAAGCGCCACACCACGCAAAGAAAAAATATTTAATGAATCGTCCCGCAAATACCGGAACAAATACCTTAAAACGAAACACCACTCAACCCAACTAATGCCACTGCCGCATGTTGCGGAAAAGGACTTAGGGCCACCCAAAACAATCCCCAATCGCCATGCTCCTGCATCCAACTTGTAATCCCGAGCCACTGAGCGGAATGGAACAAATGCGGAAATAAGACGTCCAGAATGTACGGGCCTGACCATTGAATCAAAGCGGCAAGCGTGGTCGCCCCTAAGGCAGAGGCAAGTGTAAAAGCCCCTGCAACATTGATCCAGCTTCCTGGACGACTTAATACACCAAGAACGAGAAAAACTTCATTCGGAACCACTGGAACGAAAGCGTCCATATACGAAAATAAAACAGCTAGCGGCAAATACCATTTCTGATGAACGGAGCGTTTGATCTTCCCAATAAAAAAATTAATTTTCTGAAGCATTCTCAGATTCTAACTTTAGTCCACCGCCGGTTTTTACGGATTTAAGTCAGGAACGGGTAATGATCGTGTCAGAAAACTATTCCACCGTAGACGACCACCCAAGAACAGACAAGAATAAGTGCATGCAGATCAGAAAAATCAGTGCAACAGCTCCGGCATGGCTTTCTATTCTCCACGCATTTTTTAATCTTTGCTTTGCAGCCCAACAACAAACGCACACCGTTTTATTTACTTTAGAAAGATCCACAAATTCTAATCAAATTACGTATGAGTGGGTTTCCCACTCGAATGGACTAGAGAACGGAGAGATTCACGCCTATTGGAAAATGCTTCAAACGGATGGGCACCTGGAAGAACTGACCGCCCTAGAGCAATCCCGAGTTTATGGCGCTACCCTGACCGATCAGAGCAAAAAGGAAGCTAAAATAACCCTAAAAGCGTTTCAAGATCATCCAATTATTATTCGAAAACTAAATTCCGATGATCAACCCAAGGCGTTTTTAAAAATTTCAAACCAAGAAATTGTCCTCAGCAACATTTATGTTCATTTAGAGGGTTGGCTTTATCCCAGAGTAAAATCGATAGACTTTTTCGGATCATCTGCGCTAGATCACTCCCCCCTTATAGTAAATCTAGCAGGATTGATCAAATAACCTCGGAGTTCGGCGCGTAGGCGCAGAGCTTCGAGGTTATCTTTAAAAAAAATTAAAGCCTAAAAGGTTTTTGCATCTATGACAAACCGATACTTAACTTGGCTTTTCAAAGTACGCTCGTAGGCCTCATTGATTTGCGAAGCGGGGATCAATTCAATGTCCGCTAATACATTTTTCTTCGCGCAGAAATCCAGCATTTCTTGAGTCTCTTTAATTCCACCGATCAATGAACCGGTCAATTTTTTCCGACCAAAAATCAGTCCAAATGCGCTAACTTTGCTAGGCTCGGCGGCAGCACCAACCAGAACATGTGTGCCATCTTTTTTTAATGCTCCCAAATAGGGCGTAAAATCGTGTGGGACGGATACCGTATCGATGATCAAATCAAATTTACTCGCAACGCCTTCAAACAGACTAGCATCTGTCGATAGCAAAAAATTCTTTGCTCCCAACTTCTTTGAGTCTGCCTGTTTTGAAGGCGACGTACTAAAGACCGTGACTTCGGCACCCATGGCCTTTGCAATCTTAACTGCCATATGTCCTAAGCCGCCTAAACCCACGACGCCGACTTTACTTCCCTTCTTCACGCCATAGCGTTTTAGAGGCGAGTAAGTGGTTATGCCTGCACAAAGAAGCGGAGCTACTCTTTCCAACTTCAATCCCTTTTTTAACTTAAGTACGTACTTTTCCTTAACGGTAATATGAGACGAATAGCCTCCATAAGTAGGCGTTTTTTGATCTAGCTCCAAGCTATTATAGGTAAACACGGTATGTTTTTCACAGAGCTGCTCTTCGTGAGATTTGCATTCGCCACACTTACCGCATGAATCCACAAAGCAACCCACTCCAACCGGATCACCTACTTTGAACCGCTTTACCTTTTTTCCGACTTGCACAACATGGCCCACAATCTCATGACCAGGAACACAAGGGTAGGCCGTTGGCCCCCACTCACTTCTTGCTGTATGGATGTCCGAATGACAAATTCCACTATAGGCAATTTCGATGACCACGTCATCAGGCTTAGGCGAACGCCTTACAAATTCATAAGGTTGAAGAGGGTCAGTCGCATTCATGGCAGCGTAAGCTTTAGTTTTTATCATTGCCCTTTTATAACCCCATTCAAAGGACGAGTCACGATCAAAAATTATCTTTTCAATAATCGCAACAAAAATCTAAATTGTAAGATTACGGTCACGACGGAAAAAAATGCGGCAATGTTTAGAAAAACTAATTCCACGTTTTCCGTATTTAACACTTCATTGGGGATTTTTACTAACCATGCTAAAACTTCAATCATTAAACCCAACATCACAAAAATAACGCCATAATCATGGGTTAATTCGTCCAATTTTTGATCGTTTTCCTTGATGTCGAACACCTGTTTAATGGCCTTCCGCTCCTCAAGCACAACACCAAAACCTAAGACAATGGTTCCATATCCTTCCCAAATATGAATTAAAGAATGAAGGTGATCCTCAGAGTGATTCACCCCAAACCAAGTTTCCTTGAGTGACGAATAGGCTAAAATGAACAAAGCTCCATTGAGTAAAGTAAGCGCATAGGGATGAACGCAAATTCGACCAATCCAGGTTTTCATTTTTATAAAATA
Source organism: Oligoflexia bacterium (assembly GCA_903842755.1). Classification (GTDB taxonomy): domain Bacteria; phylum Bdellovibrionota; class UBA1018; order UBA1018; family CAIMNF01; genus CAIMNF01. The sequence continues at coordinate 2,324 of CAIMNF010000062.1, read as the reverse complement.
AGGGATGATCTCAGTTCTGTCGATTGTAAATCCCGTTTTTTAAACGAAGAAAGTCGCAAAGCACTTTAAATTAATCAACGATAAGATGATATTAATTTAAAAAATGGCCGTTTTATAATGTTTTTTTGATGATTCACTCAATGATAACTTGCGAACTCAATCCATTCTGCTACAGTCGCCACCTTGATTGGGAAGGACGGAGCAACTATGGTGCGTGCGTTTGGTTTTTTTGCGTCAATTGGGTACTGGTCTACATTAAGCCTTTTGCTTTTAGGGACCGAATTGAGTCTAGCTCAGGATAATGAGTTCTCTGCTCATCCCCAGCCTAGGACAATTCCGGCACATGCTGCATTAGAAACTTCTCAGGCAACTTCGATCACTCCTTCCCAGTATGACGCTTTAAGCGATTACATCGAAGTCCATCGGGACGAGGAAAAAGGCAACTATGCGGTCATTACTGTGGATGGAAAAAAGTTTAAAGCATCGGTAAACACGAGGCCAGAAAAACCGGAATTAGTCATCACCGATGAAGAAAATAACTCTTTAATTGTTGAACGAAATTTTACGCGAATTGAAAGACGATCTGAGTTTTCTTTAGACGATGGAATCCTCAGAATTAACAATGTAGCCCGAAAAATCGATCTCCGCGATTTTAAGGGTGAAATTTCATTTATCGGTAATTCTAGTGAGCTAAGTACCGTGATGGATAAAGAAGGCCCAATCAACGTGGTCGAAGAAGTGAATCGGCTGTACCCGGATTTGGTCAAAGAGGAACGTGATCGACTAAAAAGCGGTCAAGCCGTTGAACTTGAACAAGAACTAGACCCTGCCGCAAAGCAAGTCGTGAAGCTATTGCGCCTAGGCAGAAGCGAAAAACTATTGGGGCCGTCGGGCTCTGGAAAATCGGAAAGCATCAATGTACTTGCGCGATTGATTGCCAGAGGAAAGGTCAAAGGAGTACCGCGGACGACGGAAATACGGGTCATCCGTTTTGTAGACTTTATTTCGGGAACGGGCTTACAAGGGACACAGGAGTCAAAAATCTCTGCTATTTTGTCTTACGCCAAGGCCTATCACGCCGTATTCGAAGGGGACGAGTTTCATATTGCCGCAGGCGCTGGAATCACCGAAGGTAACTATAATGATATTTTGCAGTATTTTAAGGAACCTTTAAGAAAGGGAGATATTCGACTTTTAGCGATTTCAACGCCTGACGAATGGAATAGCGCATTTGCTTCTGATCCCGCCACCGACAATCGCTTTGTTTTAGTTCCTTTTAGTGAACCTAAATTTGAACAAGTCCTTGCAAAAACGCGTGACTATTACCGACTTAAACGAAAACAGCTTCCCGATAATGCAACTATTACCGAGGCCTATCAGCTGTCGGAGCGATTTGCCGTCACCAGTGCTCAACCCGATAAAACGATCGGACTTCTCGAGTACAGCACGACCCTCTTAGACGACGATTACACCCATGAAACATCAGTAGCAACGATCGACTTAGTGAGAAAGGGCGCGGTGAAACAGTACGGAGTGGATGAAACCTATTTTAGTACTGAAAAGATCCTCGAAAAATTGGCCGGACTGCGAGCCTATTTGGAAGAACGCTACGTGACCGATTCGGACAGTGAACTCATTGATCGTATTGTTCAGCTTTGGATGCGTATTTTAACGGGGGTCTCTAGCGAGGAAGAAGCAAACCTGTTAATTCTTTTTGGTGATCCTGGCGTAGGGAAAACTTTTCTAGCCACACTTTCGGCTCAATACATGGGCTATAACGTAGCGACCATTGATATGAACGATTTTTCTTCCAACATTTTAGAGGATATCGTGGGTAATTTTCAGAAGCGGATTTTTGAATCTCTTTTAAAAAGTTCTAACACCGTCTTTATTTTGAATGAACTTGAAAAAGCGGATATCCGCGTTCAGAATGCAATTTTACCGATGATTGAACCCGGTTTTTTCACTGCTCGGTACCGAGGCGTTCGAGGTCAACCTATTTTTAAAGGGATCAAAAGTGCAAATGCACTTTTTATTGCGACTTCGAATGCGGGCCAAACCCTGACTCATGAAAAAACGCAGCTCGGCTTTAGCGCCGCGAATCACTCCCCTAAAAATAATCAAAATTTAAACCAAACCCTGAGCAAAGATGCGGTAAAGGAACAATTGGCTCGCGATGGAATTTCGCGCCCACTCCTGTCACGCTCACCGACTATTATAGGGATGAAAAAGCCTTCTCTTGAAGTATTTCGAAGTGGTCTTGAAAAAGCGCTTCAGTCAAAGTTGGAAGGCTACAGCAGGAAGTTCAAAATTAAGTTTATTTT
>CAIMNF010000061.1 GCA_903842755.1 Oligoflexia bacterium | reverse complement strand
TCAGCGTTTTCAGGCTTTTTCGATTCGTCCCAGCTACTTTTGATAATACAAAATCCTTTAAAAGTTTCTTTGCTTCCCCAATCTGACCAACCATTCGCTTTTTCATCCTCAACTATTTTATCCTCAAGTTTGTCATTATTAATCTCTGTATCAACCCATTGCTTATTAACAACTTTGAATAAATTCAAATCGATGTAGGCTGTATAAGAAATCGAAGAGTAGCTGTTGCCATTTTCATTGATTCCGATCTGCGTAGAGCCTGGAGGAATCCAAAGCTTATAACCTCGTTTTTTAAATAAATTCGCCTGATTATTGGCCTTTCTCGTACTGATAATATTTGCTTTAATTAAATTACCATTGTCATCAATTTCAGCTAGCGAAACTTCGGATGATGGAGTTTGGACAAATTTCGCGACAATGGTTTTTTCGCCTACTTTAAACATTCTTACCTGACCGTCCAGTGTGCCATCATCCGCAAACGTTTTCGACCAGAGATTTTTTCCCTCTTTATTATATTTATAAATAACTATTGGAAAATGATCATAAAAATTCTTCTCTGTATTTGCTGTAATAAATCCGCCATCTTTTGTTTTAATCGCTGCAGATTCATCAAAAAAAGAATCGAACGGTACTTCTTTTCCTGTAGAAATAGATTGTGCAAAAGTTGAATGAGCTACTAGCGGAACTAACACTGTTAGTAGAAGAAATTTATTCATAATTTAATATACCATTCCACTTTATGGTGAGCTTTCTCCACTTTGATCGAATGGTTCCTTTCAGTCTGGAGTCTATATTGCATTATCAATTTTGTCAACAATTATTCTGTCCAGTGTTCTCTCCAGTGTTCTGTCCCGAATTAACTAAAAGTATTTAACTCCAAAAATTGTTCTCCAAAACTGAATAAATCAGTGGGGACTAATCCCAATGTTATTACCTCAGCTCCCAACTCAAAATCATTTGCTTTGAATTACTGAAGTATTTTGGTAGTTATACTAGATTTATGTAATTAATGCAATGCGAAGTGGTTTTGAGTGACAGTATCAACGCTTTTCAATTAAATGACCGTCTGTTGGCTGTATCGTCACTTATAGATTGTTGCCATAACTTGCGGAGATTAGAACTCTTATTCTCCGCAAAAATGCGGAGAATGATCTTGTCCTTGCGGAGAATAACTGAGATAATCTCCGTAAGGGTGCGGAGATTATGGCGGCAAAATACATTTACGAGCTAAAGCAATGGCCTGATTTTTATTGGGACCAAGACCGAATAGCTGAAAAGCTTGCGGCTGTAAGGCACCGTCAGGGCCGCTTGATAGGGCGAATGGAGGGGCTTGGCTTTAATCTGCGGGCAGAAGCTGTTCTTCAGTCACTGACCGAAGAAGTCTTAAAGACGAGTGAAATTGAAGGCGAGAAACTTGATCGGAGCCAAGTCCGTTCATCTATTGCTCGACGCCTGGGGCTGGATATTGGTGGGTTAACACGCGCTGATCGAAGCGTTGAAGGCATTGTTGAAATGATGCTGGATGCGACTCAAAAGTTTGATTCCGCGCTGACTGTTGACAGGCTTTTTGGCTGGCACGCCTCTTTGTTTCCAACTGGTAGAAGTGGAATGAACAAAATTCGAGTAGGAAAATGGAGAGATGATTGCAGTGGTCCAATGCAAGTGATTTCAGGACCAATCGGAAAGAGCAAGATTCACTATCAGGCGCCTGAGGCATCACTATTAAACCAAGAAATGAAAGCATTTCTTGAGTGGTTTAATTCTAAGAAGCGTCTTGACGCAGTACTGAAAGCGGCGATCGCACATTTGTGGTTTGTAACAATCCATCCGTTTGAAGACGGTAATGGCCGGATCGCGCGTGCAGTCGCTGATATGGCACTTGCTCGGTCAGAGAAAAGTCCTCAGCGATTTTATAGTATGTCTGCTCAAATCAGTCTCGAACGGAAAGACTATTATCGCATTCTTGAGACCACTCAAAAAGGCAATCTGGACATCACCGAATGGCTTGAATGGTTCTTGGATTGCCTAGGACGTGCATTCGAAGGAGCGGAAGCAATTCTCGTTTCGGTGCTCAAGAAAACTCGCTTTTGGGAAGCTCACAATGAAGAAGATTTTAACGCTCGTCAAAGAAAAGTTCTCAATCGTTTGCTAGATGGGTTTGATGGAAAACTCACTTCATCAAAATGGGCAACACTCGCTAAATGCTCGCAAGACACTGCTCATCGAGACATCGATGATCTTGTGAAACGTAAAATATTTTTACGTACCGGTGGCGGACGAAGTACAAGCTATTCGCTCGTAGAGTAAATTTTTCAAAAATACCATGTCAATTTTTCACTAAACGCATTGCTGCGATTTTGGTGTTGGTGATTTATTTTTTTAAAAAATAAATTATTTCAAACCTGCCAGTAACTGCCTGTGACGTCCAGTAACGCCGAAAAAAAGTAGTTGAAAGATGTTCAATTCGATTTTGGCCAAAATTGGCCCGATTTCTGCATTTATATAAGTGTATGGAAAATAATTTCACGAAATGTCATCCGAAGTTTTTGGTGGTTGTCTTCTAATCCTCATATCGAAAATAAGTTTGTTGCGCTTTAAAACACTCATTTGTGCGCGCAATATTACCGCTCACCATTTTGATGCCTCATGGTGGTGAGTAAATTTAAATAAGGAGAAAACATGAACGAAGAAAATAAAAATGGTAGTTGGGAGTTTGGGATACTGATTGCAGTAGGAATAATTGTGGCGGCAGTTGGAGTTGATCTTGTAGGAAGGCTAACGCATTTTCTGTATGGAGAGTGGCCATATATCTGTATTGGGCTAGTTCTCGTTGCATTTTTTGGAGTCAATGTTTATGTGCATTCCGAATTTAGCAACGTACATTGGGGGTTTCAAAAAGGGGTTGATGAGAAACTCTCAAACTATGAAGAGCAACTATCGCGTCTAAAAAGTGAAAATCTTAACATTCGTGACGAGATCTCTTACATGAGAAGAAGCATGGATGAACATTGGAAGCTTTGCGAGAAAACAATTCTTAAAGCGGAGAAGCTGCTTGAACAAAAATCTCCGATCATCAAGGAGTCAGTACCTTCTGTGCAGTATCTCGATCAGAGTGTACGTGATGCGGTCCAAGAGGTAGTGGGAGGTGTAATATAATGAATTACACTTCACGCGATGAAAATATCCTGCAAACTCTTGGGTGCTACGGTGTGCTGTCTACTGAGCAAGTGGCTAGAATGTTCTTTTTAAATACTGCGCCCACTACGGTTCGAAGACGGCTAAGGATCCTTGAAGATGCGGATCAGATCTATCGTGTACATGGCCTCGATAATGGTGGTGTTGCATGGGTATTGACCAAAAATGCTGCTGCGAGAGTAGGGTGTATGTATCCGATTCGGCATTTTAACCGCAATTCTCTCACGCATGATGTGGCTCTCAGTGAAGTTCGGAATGTTTTGGAGCGCTCTGGTTTATGTTCAAACTGGGTACCTGAGCATGTTTTGAAAACTCAGGCGAATGTTAACCGCAGCCACTCCACTGAAGAAAAGCCATTTGTCCCCGATGCGATATTTTCAATGAAGCAAAAGAATGAGACGCGAGTAGTTGCGCTTGAACTTGAGCTTCACGGGAAGAATCAAAAACGGTATGAGAACATTCTTTCTCGTTATCAAAGGAAGAAAACCTTATGGGCAGTTTGGTACCTTGTTCCTAATGAGGGGCTAGGTAAAGCTCTCGAAAGAGTGTGGAGCAAGATCAATGGTAAAAGACGCAATGATCTTTTGATGTGGTCAATACTCCCACAATTTCTGCGGGATCCACTTAATGCCTGTGCGAGAAGTGAGTACTTCTCTTATTCACTCAGGGAGTTTGTAAATACCAAAACACAAGCTGTAGTGCCTGCTCTCGCGGGTGCTCTCCCCGAGATCAAGGTAAAAAACAAAACTATTGTAGACGTTGAAAGTACAGTCTTCTGAAATCATAGAAGATTCCTGCCCCCATTCGCGCCTCATTGATTTCGAAATTTTGGTAATTTTTTTAGGTTCTTTTGAATCTTCCTTGGTCATAGGCTGGAGTGCCCTTCCAAGACTTGGCTTAGTTCATGGGTTCTTGGTGGATCGATATGCGCCGCTCGGAGCACTGCCTTTAAGATGAGTTTCTTTCACCACACCCGCCCAAAGCTTTAAGTCTAGATTTTGAGCGTTTTAAATAATCCCAGCTTAGTTTTGATCCGGCTAAAACCGGGAGGTGCAAGTGGCACGCTAGAACAGTTCAGCAGATTCTTGAGCCAAATTCTGAGCAAAAACACACTAATCCAATAGATTGACAAAGTGTGTACGTTGTCATAAAATGAGTTTATGAAGTCGTGGGCCTGGAAACCAGAGAAAAACGAAAGGCTGAAAGAAATGGGGCGACCCTGTTTCGAGGACGTTTTAGTTGCTTTGGAAAATGGTGGATTTCGGGATGTGCTTACTAATCCAGGTTACCCCAATCAAAAGCTTTTGGTGGTGATGAGTGAGGAATATGCGCACGTAGTTCCATTTAAAGAGGCGGAAGAATCCTTCTTCTTGTTCACGGTGTACCCATCGCGGACTTATCAGAAACGTTACGGAGGCAAACAGAAATGAAAAAGAAAAAGCCCGTTTTTAAACTGAGCGAAGACGAACAAAAATTTGAATCTGAAATTGAACGAGGTGACTGGAAATCCGTGTCTAAAAAAGAATCCGATCGCCTTCGTGCTGAAATGATTGAAGCCGCCCACAATGGAAACAAAGATTCCCGAGTGAACTTGCGGCTGAATCCAGATGATGTGGAGAAAATTCGAGAAAAAGCAAGGCGCGAGGGCATTCCCTACCAAACGCTGATTGGGAGCGTTTTGCATAAATATGCTACTGACCAATTTCTTGATGAAAAAGCCGTGCAAGATGTTGTTCGTCGAATCAGTTCAAAGAAAATAGCGAGTTAACCACTCTGTAAGTTTTGAAAAATGGAGAGCGGAAAAAATTTTTTGTAAACCGGCGGGTTTTTGTTAGAGCGCATTCTCTGGAATGCGATCACCGAAAACTATTTGCAACTGGCCAAGCATCACTGGCCAGTCTCGTTTATTCCTGAAAGATCCCACCT
>CAIMNF010000060.1 GCA_903842755.1 Oligoflexia bacterium | reverse complement strand
TCACAAGCGTTGCGTGTTCAATCAAAAACGTTTCAAGTCATTTCAAAGGTCGGGGTAAATTTTTTATATACGACGGAAGTTCCTATTGCTCCCCTCGCCTCTCCCTCCTTTAGAACAGCCCAATTTGAAGATCGTGTTTCGCCCCTTGGTGAAACTACCTCGAATCTGCTCTCCCCGGGCGAACCCATTTTCGCTCAAGATATTAAGAACGTTTTTCCGAATGGCCGACGCGCCAAAATCGGAATTCTCTGCGGGGTCGCGCTCGAAATCCTTCCGGAAACCCTGCTTGAACTTCGAAAACACGTCGATTTTTTATTGGCCGACGTTCAAGGCATGATTCGAACCATTGGACCCAAATTTGAAGTTCAACTGACTCCGATTTCAAGCACTCCCTTTGCGGAGCTCCTCGCGAACATCGATTTTTTAAAAATGAATACCAAAGAGGCGCCTTACCTGGATGTCGCTCAACCGAAAAACTCAAGTTGGGCACTCACGCGCGGGCCGCACGGAACACTTCTCCGGCAACCCCACCAGAGCCAACTCATTCCCACCCCTGCCATTCAAGAATTAGACGCAACTGGTGCCGGAGACTCGTTTATTGCAGGCGTTGCTTTGGGTTTGTGCGAAGGACTATCCCTAGAAGCAGCCGTTCTACTAGGCAATCGCTATGGCGCATTTGCGGCGCAATTCTTGGGAGTTCCCGATTTTTCAAAAATAAATTTGCTCCCTTAAGAGACGGATTTCACTGCGGTGCGCTTTTCACTGTGCTCTTCACCGTGCTAGACCACGCAACAAGACTTCGCATCTTTGAATCACCTTGAGCGACGAAGCCTTTATAAAGGGCCAAGTAGCGCTTCATTACCGCGCGGACGTATGCCTTCGGTGCCATGTGACTGCTCTCGAGCATTTTCAATTTTTTTGCGCCCACATTATAGGCGGATAAATAGCGCCGCCCTTCGGAATCAAACTGTTTCCGCAGTTGATCCAGCAGTGCAGCGCCGATTCGAATGTTAACAACGGGATCAAACAAAGATTTCGCATTCGTATAAGGAATATGGTTTTTGGCGCAGATCCACTTTGCAGTTTCAGGAAGAACTTGCATTAAACCAATTTCGCCGGAAGTCCCGATTTGCTTTGGATTAAAGCTGCTCTCGTTCAAAATTACCGCCATCAAAAAAACAGGGTCGAGTCCATAGTGGGCTGCCTCTTCCATCAAAGCGGAAGCGACGGCTTCGGCGTGAGATTTGTCTTTTTTACCCAAAAACATTTTTGTCGTTTCTTTTACAAAGCTAACCACTTCTTGATCTTTTAACGCGTCCGCATTCGCGGTCATTGCTTTCTTTTGGTAGGAGCTGCCTAGGAGTTCTTTTGCATGCTCGATGCGCATTTTTGAAAAATCAAGCTCAGTCCCCTGATAGGCAAATGCGCTCCCATAGCCGAGGAGCATGCTGCCAAAACCGACCCATAGGGCGACTGTATATTCCATAAAGCGTGTCATCACTCCAAGCAATATTCAAGGTTCGCGCCAAAGGATTACGAAAGAAAGTATTTGAATTACATATACTTAGGTATTCAATGACTTTGCCTCATTGTTGAAACATTGGTCATCTGAGAAAGACTCGGTCATTCCATGTTTTTCGTTGAGTCCAGCGGGGGGGCCAATTGCTCTTCGCACTTTGCCACTGGATTTAAACGGAATTCTTGAAAATACTGACGCGTAAAATTCTGCACACGTCGAATGTCGATTTCATTTACCTCTTGAAGGTCGAACTGTCCCAAAATCAAAAGATAGGGAATTAAAATGCGGTAATAGGCTTTTCTAAAGATCGTGTAAGCAGTATACCGCTCGAGTGGCCAAGTGAGTTTGCTCGCCACTTCCTGCCACGGAATTAAAGCACCATCTCGGACGGCATTCTTCATCTTGTTTTGGATCCACTTAAATTTTGGCCAATAGAATGGCGGCGCTCCTGCAAGAACAAACGAGTCCAAGACGGCGGTTGCAAGCCACTGGGTCACCGGAAGTTCTAGAAAATCCCAACGGGACTGCAGCAATTTACCTGAATCCGCAATGAATGCCTTCACTCCTTTTGAACCTAATTCAATTTCCGCAAGCTTTAAAAAGGTTTCCTGCAAACGGCTTTGCCTAGACTGTTTAAAATAATTACTGAACGCAACTGGACTTCCGTGTGAGGTCGCGTAAAGACTGGCAATGACTCGATCAATTTGGCGACCGGTTACGCCTTTATCAAAATCAATTTCCTCTAATTTTAGTGCAGCAAACCCTTGTACCCGCCGCGACGCTTGACCGAGAGAAACCGCAAAATCTGCGGGGCGCGGAGCTACCCTTCCACAAAGCACCTCCAGTAAAGCGATTTTTTGAGCGGTCGTTCGAGGAACATCTTTGATGGCTGCAAGATGAGCTAAATCTTGGCTTTGATACCTTTTAATTTCAATCGCCACAGCCCCGGCGTCAATCTGCTCGCCATAGCCAGTCAAACTGATCCAAACTTTTCGAATCAGTTGATGGACCGTAGTGAACGAATTTTTTGCCGCTTGCACGTTGGGTTGCGCTAGGACGGGCGCGGACAAATAAAAAAGAGATAGGAACAAAATCGAACTCGGCAAAATTGATTTCATAAACTGGCGCAGTATAACAGACGTAAGCTTCAGGACCAACGCACAAAAAAGAAAACGCACTCTCCATGACTTTCATTGTTTTCAAAATTTACGTTAAAAAGAAAAATTGACAACTGCGCTCATTTCCCTACCAATAGAGTATGCTTTTTTTCGGGACAAACAGACCCTGGATTGCAATCACAGTGGTGCTGGCCAGCATCCCCTTTCCCTTTTTAGGGTTTGGATCGGGGCTGAGGTTTTCCGCCCGCTTAACGGATTGTGAGTCCAGCCTTGCCTCTGCTCTAGACTCCCGGAGCGAAAAAGACAGCGAAGAATTCAGCTATAAAACCGTAGTCGAGCTCGCCCTTCAGGGACTCAATGTACCTTTTCCCCTTCATTATCACCGATGGTCCCCCGAATCGGATTTCTGGGTCGCTGAAGGAAATCAATTTTTTACTCATCCCTATTCCAATCACCAAGCCCGCTTTAAAGTCATCGCCCGATCCATCGAAGGAGTAATTGAGCCATTCGTTCTCATCCTCCGTGAAAAACCAGGGAAGAGTTCTTCAGCTCCTGGGTTCTTTATCAGCTTTGAGAGTCTCTATCCTGTTTTGAAAAAAACGAGTGTCTACTCGCCTCCCTCTTCGAATTCCATTCACTCCGAATGGGCTACATTCGAACGATCACTTCGCAAAGCTGGCTATCAACAAATCGATTTTGGAATACAACTGGCGAATCGGGATTTTTTCGCTCAATCGCGAGAAGGCCTATTGAGCTTAAGTCATTTTAAACTCAAGTGGAATGGAAGCCCACTTATTCCGGTTTTTCAGGGGGTCTATGTGTATTGGACCGAATACCTTTATCGATTAATGGAAGAAGTCATTCCACGACTAAAACCGAATCAAAAGATATTGGTAATGGGAAGTGGCTCCGGCTTTGACGCTGCGATGATCGCAACACATACCCAACAACGGTTAGACGCGATCGATATCAACCCCCTCGCCGTCGCAAATACGTGGGCCACTGCAATTGCAACGCAAACCACTCACTTGATTCAAACTTGGCAAAGCGACTTATTTAATTCCGTACCTCAAAAATATGATTTGATTGCCTTTGATTCACCCATTCCGGTATCCGGTCGGATTAAAAATAAAGACCCGAACCGTTTTGATCCAAACGGAGAAATGCTCGCCCGACTATTGAAGCAATTGCCTGATCATCTTTTGCCAAATGGTCGCCTTTACTTGATGACCACTCGATCATTTCCTTCGGTAATCCCCCTGGGACTAGAGGCAACGCTGCTTCGTACTTTTTCAGATGACCTTGCTATTTTCGAAGTAAAAGTTCAATTTAGTTCAAACCCAGGACAGCGCGCGCTGCCTGTCTTGCCCTCATCATACTCAAATAGCTCGCATAATTCCACGTTAAGTCAACCGCACCCTGATTGATTCCTGTGTCGCGGTTTATCTCTTCGCTTTGACTTCCGTTGCTTTGAGTGTGGTATTCAGAGCGGCGCAAGTAACGCTCACCTTCTTCGTTCAATGCTCCATGGATTTCGCGAAATAAGTCGGAACCTTGCGGAATGACCTGCCCAGGATTTAAGTCTTGGCTTAAGCGAAGCGCCTTAAAAAAATTAAGATTAGTTTCAGTGACTGTAATTGCGCCATCCTTACCGAGCTGTGCAACCAAGCGATAATAATACTCGGCCATCGCGTGGGTAGAAATAAACCAGGGGTTCCCTAAGCCGGTCGTTACATAACCATTGTAGTGATCTTCCACGTAGCGGCCCAAAGCACTATTCAGCAATTCGCCTAGTTTGTTGGCCTTAATTTGATTAACGGCGTACAGAGGCTCAAATGCATTCTTAAGCGCAAGAACAGTGGCCATTACTCGGTCATCCATAATGGAAAACGCGTCACCGTCCATCGCTGAATGTAAAACTGCAAGCAACGTGGCCACGTCCAAAAGCGAAGGCTTCGCAGGCCCATTCGGAAAAACACCTTCCGGAAAAAGGGTCGAAATAAGGTAGCCTTTTTCACTGGAATAAAAGTCGTCTAATTTTGCCCTGAGCTCTGACGCCGTTTGGGTGTAGCGTGTGGCCGCCTCCGCATTTCCTGCCTGCAACGCAAACTCAGCCCCTTCGCGCATCGCACGATAATGGGCCAAAACCGTATAAAAATGGACCCCTACCACTTCTTCCCAAATATCGAAGGAAGGCTGATTGTAATTTCGCGCAACAAAGTCAAGATCAGTAAAGATCACGTCTTTTAGCGTGCTTTTTAAATTACCATTTTTTAAACTTGAATAATAAGGAATCAACGTGGATGCGCGAAGCGCCGGCCCGTCATTTTGTGGGTTCATCCATGCGGTGATTTCCTCGCCCGTGACCATGTCCCATTTTGCCGCACCCAGGACGGCATCGACCGCTTCAAAGCGGTTGGCGGAATCCGGAGCTAATTTGGCCAGTGCCTTGAGCTGTTGGTTTCGCGTCAACTGGATAAAATCATTCACCTTCTGAGTGTAGCCTTTTTGAATCGCCTCGCGAAGGGTGAGCGAGCTATCCCGCACCCAATGGTAAAAATAATTCGGTTTTGATTTGGAGGGTGATGCTTGAACGCTCCCCGGAAGCGCACCTTGGGGCGAGATTGCATTCAGAATGGAATTACACGCAAAGCGTATTTGGGCAGGGATGCCCGGACTTTGAGCAAAT
>CAIMNF010000059.1 GCA_903842755.1 Oligoflexia bacterium | reverse complement strand
TTGTGGAATTAAAAATTGCTTTGGAATAGACGGATCTCCCGCCAAAAGTTTTCGATAAGAAAGGCCTCCCAAGTCAGTCTCTGTTGGGTAGGTACCGTCATCTTTTCGAACGACTGCGACTATGTGTTTTTTTGCGGCCTCGTATTCGTTTGGAAGCCACCCCATATTACGCCCGGTGAGGCTTGCTGCCACTAAATCCTCGGCAGTAGCGAATTCGCCATCCCAATGGAGGAGGAAGGGGGCTCGAATTGCGGAGCCCACCATAACGGGCGAGTTCCTTGGAGTGTAAGTGTTACCGTCATTGCGGTCGGGAATTGAACTTCGACGACTAAAATCGGTGTAGGCGCGTTGCCCGCCTCCGGGAAAAGGTTGAACCTGCTCGACGAAATGGCAGTTCGCGCATGACATGGATTGATTATTGTAGGGGTTTTTAATGGGGCCAGCGACTCCCCTAAGTACGGAGACAACGGGGTCCGCCTGAGCAGGGATTTGATTGTAATTTCCATTAAAATGTTCGTAAAAAAACTCAGAGAAACGCGAATCTCTAAAAAACCGCTCACCCACTAGTTTGATCGGCGTATTGTCGTCGTCCCGCCCTGGGTGATCAAAAGTCCGTGGGGACTGTGTCCTGGAGGCGTAAGAAATAATCGCGGTCAATAAAAATGAAGCGGTGACGAGCGCGGCGGCAAATTTCTTTTGGGGTGCAGGGGATGGGGCTAGTTTTTGCATGATTTTTGCTCTCTCTAAAAATTACGTTTTGCTAGTTCTGCGGACATTCGGTGCGGTGTTGGGCGCAAGTGGTCCGACATAAAAATCAGCTTTAAACAGCTTACTTCATGCAAGCGGGGTCAAGTCTATTTTTTCAACTCCTTTGGGAGAGTGAAACTAACACGCGGTTTGTATAATAAAACCAGAGGATTGTCTAATGACTTTTTTGTCTATGGGGTTTCTAAAGTATAGTTTAAGAGTACTTTTTTAGCTTTCGCTGCAAGCTTTGCCGATGCAAGCCCAATTCCTTTGCCGTTTTACTAATATTCCCTGCGTTGCGGGTTAAGACGTGGTCGATGTATTCACTTTCGACTTCGGAGAGAGAAGGTGTGTTAAGCACATCCGTAGGCGCAGCGTTTCGCAAACCGAGAAGTGCTAACTCGATTTCGTCAACGCCCGTGGGCTTACGGAGGTAATCAATCGCACCCCGTTTTATGGCTTCTACTGCGGTGGTAATGCTGCCGTATCCCGAAAGGACAACCATTTTGCAATCAGGCGATTGTTCTTTGAGGACCGTAATTCCGTCGAGTCCAAGATGGCCAACTAATCTTAAATCAATAATTGCAAACTCAAACGGGTGGTACGGGATTTCGGCTACTTTCCTGGCGGTGTAAACCTCATAGCCTCGATCGGTGAACTCGCTGGCAAGTGCGTTACAGAGGTGCAGATCGTCGTCTAAGATTAAGAGTGTTTTATTCATTTTACTCGTCCCACAGCGGCCAACTGAGTTTCACTGTTGCGCCCTTGTTTTTGGGGCCAGAGGTCACTTTTAAATCTCCTCCCAGCGATTGAATAAAAACAGAAGTCACATAAAGCCCCAATCCGGTGCCCTCGGGTTTTGTGGTTACAAAGGGTTCCCCCAGTTTTTTAAGAACAAGGTCGGGGAAGCCAGGGCCTTGGTCTTGAATGCTTAAGTGGAGTTGGCCGTCTAATTTTACCAATTCAATGGTGATCGGCGTTGTAGGGGATTCTCGATAAGCGTTATCCATTAAATTTAGGATGACTTGGGAGAAGTTTACCGGGGGAATGAGGTGTGTTCCGACATCGTTTACTTTTGTTTCAAGAATTGCGTTAGGGTTTACCTGATGCCAGCTTTCGATGACTTCGAGGAGCAGGTGGTGGATTGAAATGGGCTGAGGCACGAAGGTGCGGCTATCCAGCTGCGAGTCGTTCATTTGATGAAGTACCTTTTCGCACGCATCAATGGCGGCAAGTGCTTCCGAGATTTCCTCGGAAGGATTTTTTTTAGATGCTCGCTGAAGGCGCACTTTTGCTGTGGTCAGCGGACTGGCAAATTCATGCGAAAAACCGGCCGTTAAAGCGCCAATAGCTCGGAGTCGATCTTGGGTTTCGCTGAGGATGCGCAGACGGACCTGGCTTTGAGCTTGCTGTTCAAAGGAGTGCCCCAAGGACCGCATGACGACCCAAAAACCAAATACCATTAACTGAAAGACGATCATGGCAAGCTGAAGGGAATGAGAAGTCGGAGCCTCGATTAAATGGCTGATGTAATCCAGCTGCAAAAATAAAAGAGCAGTATGAACGAGAGCGAGAAAGGGAAGAGTCAGATAACCGGGGATGAGTAATCCGCCCAAGCAGGCGTGAAATAGGTAAAGCGCAATAAATGGATTTTCAATTCCATGGGTCAAGTAAAGAATCAAAGTTAAAATTCCCAGGTCAAACGCCATGTGAAAACACAAAATGACTTGAGGTACGGGTAAGGTCTTTGATTGATAATGAAGCTGAACAATAAGATTAAAAAGGATGACGATGCCGATTACCCCTGTGCAGGCCTTAAATGTTGTAAAAGGAACGAGGCCCGCCGCATACCCAAGCGAGGCAAAGAAAACTAAAATTCCAAGTGCAAGCCAACGGACTTTCACCAGCCATAAAATTTTTGCTTGTTCGCTATCTTTTTGACGGAAGGGGTACTGGAAGAGCGAGGAGATGGCCGTAAACCAACGCTCTGCGATCAAAAAGGGTGAATGGAGAATTGGCGTTAACGTCATGATTCAGAGTTACTCGATTTTAAAGAGTTTATAAAGTTTTATGTTGCCGCAACATTTTGCTGCATTATCCTGGAAACAGAAGCGCATTTAAACTGTTTCTAAAGAAAGGAATCTTTATGACGAAATATCTGATTGCTTTAGCGTTATTGGTCGCGGGAACAAGCTTTGCATTTGCAGAAGAGGGCAAGGAGGCAACGGACAACGATGCGACTAACCCTTACTCGCACGGTACCCATCTTGGAGTTGAGCTGGATATGATGCCCGGCGGCCCCGAAAATGGTTCCATGCTCCCGTTTTTTCTTCTTCAACACGATAAATTTTTATTTTCACTTGGAGGAAATTTTTATACCTTCGACGATCAGCTTCAAGGCAAGACTAGGTATTGGCAAGGCGAGACTCGTCTCACCTACCGTCAAACGATCGCGGACTGGAGCTATTTGGATATTGGTTTAGACTTTTCTTGGCAGTGGGGTACTCAAACGGGAAAAAGTATGGGCGGTAATTGGAGTTCGGGACCAATGATTGGGTTGACCCGACAATTTCCACATACGGCGTTTTACTTTACGGCGTTTGTCGTGGTGGCCCAATATATTGACGTTAATGCTGCGGGAGCAAGCACGGCTTCGGCAGGCACGGGTTGGGGATTTTTTGAAAATGGTGGTGTTGGTATTCGATATTTGTTTTAGTTAGCAGGATTAACTAAAGGGCAGGTTTCTTTGTGGCGATGACACTAGTTTGGAACCAAATTAGTTTAAGAGTCTCAAAAATCGCTGCCCTTTTTATTTTTCTCTACTCAGCAAGGGCGCGGGCTACGCAAAACAGGTGGAGTAGAAGTATAAATTCGGTTACGCTGTTCAAATGATTAAAAAACTGAAACGAATTCAACAAAACCAAAATCGCCACTGGGTTGGGGATGGATTTCCCGTTCGAAGCATTTTTTCTTACGCAGAAGACGCCGAGCAGTGGTCTCCGTTCCTTTTGTTGGATTACGCGGGTCCGGCGCATTTTCCGTCTACTCACCTCAAACGCGGTGTTGGTGAACATCCGCATCGAGGATTTGAAACCGTAACGGTCGTTTATCAAGGCGAAGTGGAACACCGGGATTCATCAGGAGGCGGCGGAAAGATCGGACCAGGAGAAGTGCAGTGGATGACTGCGGGTTCGGGAGTCGTTCACGAGGAATTTCATGGGCGCGAGTTTGCAAAGACCGGTGGCATTTTTGAGGTCATTCAGTTGTGGGTAAATTTACCAAAAAAATTTAAGATGACTCCGCCTCGGTACCAAGGCATTTCCAAGGAAATGATTCCTCAGGTGTTATTGGAAAATAATGCAGGCACCGTTCGTGTGATTTCGGGCGCGGGGTACGGAGTACAGGGGCCAGCGCTTACGTTTTCGCCCGTAACCCTTTGGGATTATCAGCTCAAAAAAGATCAATCGTTGAGGATCCAACTTCGAGAAGGGGATATGACTGCGCTCTTAGTCCTGAAAGGACAAATTGAATTTGAGCCGGGGAAGATAGTTTCTGAAGGGGACGTTGCCTTGATGGCGCACGAAGGGGATGAGGTTTTTTTAAAAACGACTGCCGAAACGACGCTATTGCTTTTAAGTGGCGAGCCAATTCAGGAGCCGATTGTGGGCGCAGGTCCGTTTGTGATGAATACAGAAAGTGAAATACGTCAGGCCTTTGACGATTATCGGCGCGGAAAAATGGGCCATTTGATTTCTTAAAGTAAGAAGCGATCATTTTGTTGCATTGTGTCGCTACCGAATTCGCCTATGGGCGTAGTTCGAAGAAAAAAAAGAGACAGAATTAAACTTTTTTAGGTCCTCCGTCGAAACGCACTATGGAGAAATGGAGATCCATAGTGAAGACATCTATTGCGAAGCAAATTTGGTTGAGTAGTGGTTTGCTGATTTTGGGAATTGTGGCCTTAGCGGCAATCGCAAATCGGGAATCTCGAATTCTTGAACGGGAGCTTAATACATTAAGTGATCAAGACTATCCGAAGATGATGGAGCTTGGGCAACTTCAGATCCTGAATAAAGACATTCAAATCAAAATTTTAGATTCAAAACTCAACCATTCCGACTTGGAAGAAGAGTTTAAGGGACTTGAAAAAGA
>CAIMNF010000058.1 GCA_903842755.1 Oligoflexia bacterium | reverse complement strand
TTTCCCGGAATCAAAGATTTTGTCATTGAAATTAAGAATAAGGTGATCAAGGAAGCAGTTGAAAAAACCTCTGATGATTACAAAAACGCAGCCTCATTACTCAAGGTGCATCCAAGCTATATTTATCCATTCCTAAAAAAACGTTAACTAAAACAGAAAAGGGGGCTCTCTTATGAGCAATAAACATACAATATCTGAAATTAGGCATCAACTCAGTTTACTTTTGGCTTCGTACCAAACCGTAAATGAAGAAATTGAAGGAGCGGGAATTACTGACGATGCGAAAAGTCTGCTTCGGAACTCAAATCTAAATCTAAACCAATTGTTAGACGATTTAGATATGAACATTTCGCCTTCTCTAAAAAACAGAAAAGTTTTTATTCAATTTGCCATGCGGATAGAAGCAGAGCCGGTTTTGAATCGACTTAATGCAAAACAAATTTATCCAGAGTGGAGTAAGGGGCTTCCGTTTTTGATCTATGAAGCTCATTTTGAAACATTAGATCTAGTCATCGGAATTGCCGGGGTTGATCCTAAACACGATGTCGATTCAATTGGGAGTGTGCCCGCAGCGGTGCTTGCTCAGCTGGCAATCGCAAATCTAGGCCCTAAACTCATTATTAATGCCGGTACTTGCGGTGGGTTTCAATCTAAAGATCATCAAATTGGTGACGTAATGATCGGCACCGACTATGTGGCCTTTCATCACCGACGCATCAATATCCCAAAAATGGACGAATACGGAGTAGGTAAGTACCCTGTATGTGATTCGTCACAGCTCCGTAAAACGCTTGAGTTGAAAAGTGGGATTGTGACCACGGGTGATGCGCTTGATTGTTCTAAAGAAGACGAGGCATTCATTAAAGCAAACGGCGGAACTTTAAAAGAAATGGAAGGCGCAGGAATTGGTTGGGTTTGTTCACTTTCAAAAACTCCCCTTTTGCCATTAAAAACGGTAACTGATTTTGTCGATCATCCAGCCGATACCGCCGAGCAATTTTTTGCAAACTATAAGGTATCGGTTGAGCACTTAACAAAGGATTTAGTACGGGTACTGCAATACCTGAGTGCTAATCCAAAGGATCAGGTATGGATTCGAAGTGTTTAGCATTATTCATCGTAGCTGTGTGGTGTTTATTATCTGGGAGCGCTTTTGCAGCTGAGTCCCGGCTTTTCTTAATTCATAGTTACGCACCCAATGTGTGGACGAAAGGAATAAAGGAGGGGCTTCTCTCTAACTCTCGACTGAAGCAAATGCCATTTCAAGAGTACTATTTTGATTCTGATTATTGGGAGAAAAAAGGTGATCTCTCAAAAGCCAGCGATGAAGGCTTAGAAAAATTTATTCATGAAATAAAGCCTCAAGATTTAGTGGTGGTGAGTGATGATGAGGCTGCAATTGTGGCTTTGCCGAAATTGAAGACTCATGAGAATACTCTTTTAGTTGGAATCAATGGTTCAAGCCTTGACCCCAAGTGGGATTCTTTCTGTAACTTGAATCCAAAAAATACAATTCTTTTT
>CAIMNF010000057.1 GCA_903842755.1 Oligoflexia bacterium | reverse complement strand
TAAAATGGCCTTTTTAAAATTTTTAAGCTTAAAGTAACTTTCCCCTTCTAGAAAAATAACCTCCGTCTGAAACTTTGGATCCGCATCCTTCAAGTATTCCTCAAAATCTTGGATCGCCTCTTCAAAATTATTCGCAGCAAAGGCATCTTTTCCTGCCGAATAATAATCTTTATTCACTGCGGGAGTGGGTGTGACTGAAGGGCTCGCTAGTTTTTTCTCGAGTTCATCGACCCGGTCTTGAAGTTTCTTTACCTGCTCATCGTTTACGTTTGATTTTGCAAGTTTTTGCTCTAAGTCTTCAATTCGGCCATTTAACTGGGCCACTAATTCTTTGGTCTCCTCAAGAGAATACTCGCCTTCCGGACGCTTCTTTGCGGGCGACGGTTCACTTTTTACATCGGTCACCACTACCGACGAAGTTTCCGGAGCAGACTTCGCATCGCTGGCCGAATCGGCGGAATCCCCTTGCTTGCTCGCCTGACTTTTTTCGTTCAGTTGCTCACGCGTCGTCACGCAACTACTGAGCAGCGTCACATTTAAGAGAAACACACTAAACAGCGCTAACGCATTTTGGGTAGTTTTCATATCCGAATCATCGCAAAAACAAGGGGCAGTGACAATTGTTTTCGAAGAGCCCTTCCCGGAACCCCACGCGGCCGTTTGTGCTCTTCTCGCTTATTTTTTGTTTACTTATTTTCTGCTTACTTATTCTCTGTATCGGGTTGCGCAGGAGTGACCGGACCCAGCGGATCGACTGGCGCTGCCTCCACTCGATTTTGCCCATTGCGGATCGACTCGAATTCAGCTCGTTCAGCGTAGGTTCGGGACTTGTCTGCGAATTCTTTAGCTTCCTTGAAGTTTTTAAGCTTGTACTCGCGCTGAGCATTTACTTCCGCTTCTACAGCGACTCGAAACAACTCTGGGGCTGAGATTTCAGCGCCCACTTCTCTTGCCGCCTTAATAGCAACCTCCATATTCGACATCTCTTGCGAGGGTCGAGTGGCGACAATCGAAGCGCACGAGGAAACTAAGAATGAAGAAATGAAAAACAGTAGGCCGTGAGCGGACGACGGTTTGCCCATCTCCAATTAGCGGGCAGTGATCACGAAGTTTGCTCTACGATTTTTTGCATAGGCTTCTTCGGTTTCGGCTGGATCTAACGGACGCTCTTTTCCAAAACTAATGGTAGAAATTCGATCTTTAGAGATTCCTGCATCTACCAAAAACTTTTTAACCGCGTTTGCACGCTTTTCGCCTAAGCCTAAATTATATTGAATACCGCCTCGTGCATCACAGTGGCCTTCGACTTGAATTTTTACGCTGGCTTTATCCTTTAAAATTTGTGCCCCTGCGGTCAATGCCGTTTTTGCATTGCTGTCTAAGGTAAAGGAGTCATATTGAAAATGGATGGTTTGCAAACCTAGGGCTTTTCCGCTATCCGAATCGCCGCTGGAGTTTTGGTCTGCATCTTTCGCAGTTGGAATTCCTGTTTCATCGGGCTTCGTATCTTTTTTAGAAGAACATGCAGAAATCGCAATTGAACCAATCAATAAAATCGCTAATAAATTTTTCATAATCACTCTCCTGTTAAGTGAACGTACTATTAATGAAGCATGGATATTTAATAGGCCCTATTTTAAGACCACTTTATCCATTCATGCAAGACATCTTCGTCAATTTTTTGATGAACTACTTTTAAATAGTCATTTCCAGTAAAGTTCTTTAATTTAAAATTTTGACTCCTTAAGTCAAACTCGCGGCATCCCACGAATTGGTGGCAGACTTGAAAAACATTTAGCGCAAACAATGCGCCAAGAAGTGTGGGTCCCCCCTCAACCATTACACTTTGTAGCGGAAGAGCGTTTACTCGCTCAACGAGCTTGCGCACTAAACCTTCGACCGACGCATTGCTGTTGCCTTCCGAGCCGTGATCCAATGACTCTACTGTTAGTCCCGGTCGTACTCGTCCAGAAAACTGAGCCACACCATCGGCCCGAGAAAAAATTAAAAGCGGCCATTCGACCGAACAAGGAAGATTTACCCCTTCCTCCAACAAACGCCCTTTCGGATCAAATACAATCCGTAACGGGTTTCTTCGGTGTGGAGGGGCGCAGTCACGCACCGTGAGCAAGGGCTGATCTTGAATCCAAGTCCCAGCTCCGACCAAAATGGCATCGTATTTCTGCCTAAGCCAATGGGTATAGGCTCGCGACTTTTTACCGCTAATCCATTTGGAGTTTCCCAAAGCGTCCGCCAAATCCCCTTCTTTTGTTTGAGCCCACTTTGCGGCCCAAAGAGGGGTCGAATTTTTGCGCGAATAAAAAAAGGGAAGGTGCCACGCTCGGCATTCGTTTTCGAAGCTACCCAGAATCACTCTCTTCCCGGCCAAAGTCATTTTTTCAATCGACTTGCCCGAAACTCGATCATCTGGATCAACACAAGCCACATGGATGGTTTTGATCGTCGAATTCAAAATCAAATCTAAACAAGGGGGTTGATGGCCGTAGTGGCTACAAGGTTCAAGAGTAACGTAGAGTTCCGCATCACTCCAATCGCGCGTCATCGGAGAAATTTGTTGAAAGAGCATTTTCTCCGCATGTTCATGGCGGTACGCTTGGGTGAATCCTTCCGCTACTTTTTGCCCGTTTTTTACTAAAACACACCCGACTGCGGGATTCGGGGCAGACCATCCGACTG
The DNA here is from genome assembly GCA_903842755.1 of Oligoflexia bacterium. Classification (GTDB taxonomy): domain Bacteria; phylum Bdellovibrionota; class UBA1018; order UBA1018; family CAIMNF01; genus CAIMNF01. The sequence continues at coordinate 13,112 of CAIMNF010000057.1, read as the reverse complement.
CATTCATGGAAACACGAAGCGCTTCACCCATCCATGCCTGGGGGTCAGGCGCAAGCACCGCAGACTCGTCCAATGTGCGGGGCAAATATCCCCCCAAAACAAAATTCGGTTTCAGCTGATCTGCTCTATTTGGCATAGGTTTCGCAATCCACTAGCAGTGTGGCAAGAAACACCCAAAGCCACAATATAGAAAGGAACCGAAATGAACGATATTAACCGCATTCTGCTTTTAGGCCGATTGGGAGCCGATCCCATCATGAGAGAAACCCAATCGGGAATCAAAGTGACTTCGTTTAGCTTAGCCACGGACTTGTTTCTCAAAACCAAGAACGCTAGCGAGACCACCTGGCACCGCGTGGTGGTCTGGGGGAAACCCGCTGAAAAATGCCATGAAGAACTTAAAAAAGGAATGCCCGTCTTCATCGAAGGAAAAATGAAATCCAAAAAGTTCGAGGACAAAGAAGGCGAGACTCGGTATGTCTACGAAGCACACGCAGACCAGGTGCGCTTCCTTCACCGTAACCTCAATCTTAAAACCACGTTCTTAGACCAAGAGAGTGTTGCGGACGCGATTGATCCTCCGCAGGACTTTGCTCCTCAGTAAGTGTGCGTTTTTTCTCCCAGGAATTCCGTTTTCCTGGGAGAACTTTTTACCGCAACTTGCTTTTTTGGGTGAATGAACTAAAATTTACCCATGCGGCGTCAAATTCTCTCGGTCATTTTTTGGGTTTGGATTTGGAGTCCTTCTTTTTCTTATGCCGCTGATGTAAACGCGATTCCGCATTTTTTATTAGGCGCAGGCGGTGGCGCGTCTTCCGCGTTGCAGACTCCGCCGCATGCAAGCGCATCGACTACCTTCGGGCTTACCGCGGAACTTGCTTATGCACCGGTTGATCGTTTTTTCTTCGGGTTTAATATTTTTACGTTTTCGCCCTATGACTTAGTCCGCGCGACCAACTACATGATGAGTGTTCAATACAAGGCTCGCTCTTTTAGTGTCGGTGGCTTAGTTGGAATGCAAACCGTCATTGATGGGCGCGCGAATGGCATTGCAACCGATCCGTTGACGGGCCAACTCTTAGGTCATATCAACAATGGCGTAAGCTATGGAGGCACACTTAGTTACGATTGGATTGCGCCCTTAAACGACGATCACTTGAACTGGGGAATTTCACCCGTAGTCAGCTATGTATTTGCCAAAGGAAAGCCAAATTTCAACGAGTTATTAGGACTTCTTGAGTTTCGAGTGTGGGGCTACTGAACGGGCTTTACTAAGTCACCGATCATCACGGCTTGAGGTAAAAGGGCCGGCTCTTCGTCAATCGAAACGAACTTGGTCACGCGAGCAATCGCCGTCTGATCGTCCGCGTGAATAACTTTAACCCGACCTACCGGAATCAAATGATCTCCCATGTGTTTTTGAGTTAAGTTATCAAAACTGGAAATCCGTCGGTAAACGTCCGGCACGCTTCCCCGTTTTAAACCCTGCTCTGTACCCATGTTAATAAAGATATCTTTTGGCGGCGGCTGTTCGGTTTCACCTAAGTGAATCGCGCGGTAAACTTGATACACGGTATATTCGCTTGCGTAAAGCGAGCTCCTAAATACCCCTAACCCCAAAACTGTGGCCATTGCCCAAACCGTAAATTGATTTTTAGTCATCGCTTCCGCCCCTCCGTTGTGACGGTAAAGAACGGCTCCTCCTTGGCCTCATCCATTCATTTGGGTGGAACTTCCTTGCTCCAAATGGCTCTTCGGACACAGGGGTACTTTTCTTTAATCTAAATTTTAAGAGGGTAAAATGGTGAGTGCCTACCCTATTGGGGAGGAAGGACTTCTTGCTGTAAAATCAACCGCTTTTCAGCCAAATACTGGCTAGCCTTACGGTTCAACGTCACAAGTCCCGTCGGATTACGACTCACCCAATTCTTAAGCTCGCTCGACTGGGTCCAGTTTTGAATGGCTGGTTGCTCCACCCACTTCACCCATGAAGGAAAAATACAACTCGATAAGGACTGAGACCCCTCTTTCGAATTTTTGGACTCGCACTCTTCCTTCTTTTGATTCGCTTGAGCGACCACATAAGAATCCAGCGCGGGAAGCCATTCCTCAATTTTTTTATCGAACATTTTGCGTTGAGATTGATGAAATGCATTTAAAACCAAAGGATTTTTACTGAGTTGATCGCAAATGGGGGTGATTGCCGTCGCCATTTGTTGTTTCAAATCCAAAAAGGAATATTTTTCGCCAAAAAGCCGGGCTCCATGGTCTAAGGCTGACGCTAAACAGAGTTGAGGAAGGGAGCGTGTTTCCTCGACCTCGAACCATTTAAAATCGGCCAAAAGCTCATTTTTTTGGGTGAACGCCCATTCGCTAAGCCCAAGGCTAAACTCGCTCTTTTCCCGACGGCTCTCTTGATCAATCCATCGACTCCACGTTTGATGAACCCATGGTTCAATCGTCTTTGCTTTTAACCAGTCTCGCGCTTGGGGGGTTTCTAAAACAATCCCAATACGGCCTAGCTCTAAATCTAATGCGTGATCTTGTAGGGGAACCCATTGTCCCGACAAACAGAGAAAAACTCCATTTTTTAAAAACACAGGCTCATCTTGAGTGAAGGAAAATTCACTGGGGAGTTCATTTTTTTCGCCTTGGCTTTTGCACATTTCAAAAATTCTGGAACTTTCAAGCTCCACCTCGTGTTGCAGACCTTGCAATAAATTTTCATGGAAGGCTTTCACTTCGGCAAAAACTTTTTCGAATTCATTTTGCCCTAAAAAGAGCGCTTTTTCCGCGTCATGAACGTCAGCTAAGCCCTGTTGCCCCCGACGTTGAGAAACATATTTAAACGTAGATTCAAAACTTTTATCCAATTGCTCCCGATAACACTGTTCCAAAGACGAACTCTTCAAGCAGCCAATCAACAGTCGTCGAACGGAAATGGCATCAAGCTCATTTCTAAATTGATTTAGCCCAGCACTCATCACTTGCGCTTCCGCTGGAGCACGATGCACTTGCGCTTGTCGGTACTCGATCCACGCTGTCTCGTCCGTTTTTTGCTTTAGTTTTTGCACTAAGTGACTAATCCCCGTCACAAAAGAAAAACAAAGCCCCACCGCAACCCAGTGCGACAGGTTTGCTTTGCTGAACGAGGATTTAAATGCAAAATGCCGAAGATTCAAACTCATTTGAGATCTCTTCGGCATTTTACGTGTCAAACTTTAGACTTTTTTTAAGCCGCTTTTACTAAGGAATGCCTAAACGGCGGGGGAACAATCGTTCGCTGAAATTCCGCTTTTCCGAAGGCAAGGATCGGCATAAAAATAAAAGGCGCTACAAGTAACCCAAGAGCAGTACCCGCCCCTTTGCCAAACTGTTTCGCGATTCCCTCGAACACCTTGTACACCACATACACGTTCCATACGGGAACAAATAAGCCTGCGGCGAAAAGGGGCTTCTTTTTGGCCATTTTTGCCATGATAAAAAAGTTGTAAATCGGAACGAGTGATTTCCAACCCGCTTGTCCTGCTTTTTTAAAAACCCGCCAACTGGCCACTGCCCACACACCAAACACCACTACTTCTAGCGCCAAACCAATCATGCCTATTTTTTGTTGGTCCATACCTGATCCTTTCGTAAATCAAACATTACGAATCCTGATCGTCAAAAAATTGGCAAAACTTGAGAAGTATTTTTAGTGCCGGGGTCAACCCACTGAAAACAAGCTACTTTTTATCTTGCTCGATTCGAACATACTTATATTTATTTGGGATAACCTCCGCCGTCCGATAGTTTTTGACACGGCTATGATAGAGGTTATAAAGGCGCTCGAAGGTTAAATATACCCATGGAGATTCTTCCTGGACGATTGCTTCCATTTCCTTAATCAATGCACTTCTTCCGGGAGCTCCTGCTGGAAGTACCGCCATTTTTTTATAAAGTGCATCGTATTGGGCATTTTGGAAATTCGTATCATTAGGCCCGGGGGACTTATTTGGCCCATAAAGGAGTTGTAAGCCATTCTCCGCATCGGGATAATCGTAATTCCAACCGCCCAGGAATACTTGAAGGTTATTTTGTTTTGATTTCTCCAAGTATGCGGGGAAGGTATTGAGAATTACGTTTACTTTAATTCCGATAGCGCCTAACTGCTCCACAAAAAACTCTCCCATTTGCCGGTATTTTGTATCTGGACCTCGCAAATCCAAATTCAAGGTCGGCAATCCCTTCCCCTCTGGATAACCTGCCTTTGCCAAAAGCTCTTTGGCCTTTGGTACATTGTACCCATACTTGATGGTCGATTGAGGGAGCGTGTCCGCTAGCTGTGGCGGCGCAACCTGAGTTTGTACTGAACTATGAAATTGGAAAAAAGTATTGTTGTACTTTTCCCGGTCAATGGAAAGCGCGATAGCTTGCCTCAAATATTTATTCTGAAGCAACTTATCATTCATATTAAAGCCCAAATACCAATCTACGAGTGAATCCTCATCGGTATAAAGTACACCTTTCGTTGCAAGCTCAGGCTTTACATGGGTGGCATCAAGCATGCCTGCTTCAAACGTGTCTTTAGTGAGCTCAATCCGATCTAAGTCGCCTTTTTGAAATAATAAAAAGCGCGGCATATCTTCTTTGACCACGTAAAAATCCAATTCATCCACGAAGGGAATAGGCTTGCCCGCGTCTGCTAGAAAACCTTTTGCTTTTAAATCCTCGGATGCTTCGGTTGGATAGGTTCGCCTAAAATTTGGATTTTTGACCAAAACTACTTTTTGGTTTGTTTCCCAAGATTTTAACATAAAGGGACCTGTTCCCACGGGATGGTCCCTTAAATTGCCATCCGCATCCGCATACATTGCAGCACATTCGGGCGCGACAGGGGTCGCAAATTGCATGGCTAAAATATAATTTAAAATGGGGTAAGGTTGGGTGAGCTTAAATTCAATGGTGTAATCGTCCTTGGCAGTAAAGCCCTCTACAGGCGACTCCATTACTTTTGCCAACTCCTCTTTTTTAGCTTCCTTCATTCTTTTTTCAAACGCATCAAAGCCGACAATTTTTCCCTCAAAAATCCACGCGCCTTGAGACTGAATCGCGGGAATGGCGTGCCGTTTAAACCCGTAGATAAAATCTTGAGCTTTAAGTTCGCGCCCCTTTCCCCCATTGTCTTTGAAACATGGATCATCCTGGAAATGAATTCCCTTTTTTAGCTTAAGCGTAACGGTTAACCCATCTTTGCTGTACTCGGGCATAGATTCCGCAACCAGAGGCTCGAGAGTCGGCTTACTTTCTAAATATTTATACTGCAGTGGCGCTTCAATAATCTGTTGAATCACATCGGTACTGACGCTGTCGTATACATTTACAGGGTCCAAAGTCTTTACATCATCTTTCAGCGGAATTTTAAAAACATTAAGTTGCGATCGATCCTTACCGGTACACCCCGACAAAAAAGCGGTCCCTACCAACACTAAAATCCCTAAAAAAATTGATTTGACCTTAATACTCATTTTTTGATGCTCCTTCATTGTTTCAACTGTCCTAATACATAAACTTTTGCCGCTTTGACAGCACTTTCTAACTGTTCAGGCTTCGATCCACCGGCCTGGGCAAAATCGGGCTTCCCCCCCCCTTTTCCACCAAAAACCTCTGCGCAGGCTTTGATGACAGCACCCGCTTGCACGCCTTGCACCTTCGCTCCGACTGCAACAACCAAGAACGGTTTACCTTCCGAGGTGGTAGGCTCTTTGATTCCCAACACCAAAACCACTCCCGCATCCCGTTGTTTTATTTTGTCGGCCATTTCTCGAAGCTTTTTCATTCCGTCTAGCGAAGGCACAACCACTCCACTGACCAATTTTACTGCTCCATTCGGAGTGGAAATCAACTCGGATTGCGCAAAGAGCTCATCAATTTCGCCATTTTGCTGCGCATCTTGCAGCTTTTCAATTTGTCGTTTCAGCTCGCGTTCGTCCGCAAATAAACGTTCAATCTTTTGGGGAATTTCATCGACCGAAGAGGCTTTGATCAAGTCCCTTACGGATTTGATTTTGAGATCTTGATCTCTTAAGTAGTGAAATGCGCCCTTAGACGTATAGGCCACAATCCGCCTCACTCCGGCTGCAATGCCACTTTCGGAGGCAATTTTAAACAAATGAATATCGGAACTTCGATCCACATGCGTCCCGCCACAAAGTTCTGTTGAGTATTCCCCTACGGAAATGACCCGAACTTCGTCGCCATACTTTTCGCCAAAGAAGGCGATTGCGCCGGCCTGAACGGCTTGATCTTTATTCATGACTTGTTTTTTTACGGCGTCGCCCCGCCAGACTTTTTCGTTAATCAGATTTTCTACGCGCGTAATTTCTTCTAAAGTCATCGCTTGGAAATGGGAAAAGTCAAACCGGAGGAGTTCTGGCGTAACGAGTGAACCCGCTTGCTTTACGTGTTTCCCCAAAACCTCCCGTAACGCCCACTGCAAGAGATGGGTTGCGGTGTGATTCCGAGCCGTCAAAGCCCGGATTTCATCCGCCACCGTTTGATGAACCGTGTCTCCTACTTTCAAGATCCCTTTTTTCACTTTTAAATAAAGGACCGGTAACTCGGGTAGTGGTTTTTGAACGTCAATCACTTGGGCTTCAAACTCGCCCGATTTTCCGAAAATCTCACCCGTATCTCCGGTCTGTCCGCCCGACTCGCCATAAAAGGGGGTCTTGGAGATGACCGCAAGCAGGGTTACCCCATCGGGCGATCCCGCAGGAGCTGGAATGACCGCCAAGACTTTCCCTTCGGCACTTAAGTGCTCGTATCCCACGAATTCGGGTAATTGGTTTTCCTTTTTTAATTTTTCGTTGAGCTCAAACCACTGCGAATCTAAAACTTGGTCGCCCGTGCCTTTCCAATGCTTACGCGACTCTTCGCGCTGTTTTTCCATCGAAACTTCGAAGCCTTTTTCGTCTAAGTTTAGACCACGCTCGTCGCAAATGGTCCGCGTCAGGTCTAGCGGAAAACCAAAGGTATCGTAAAGGGTAAAGGCCACCTCACCCTTTAAAGTTTTTTGGGATCCCACTTTTGCTATTTCATCATCTAAAAGATGTAACCCACGGTCTAAGGTTTTAAAAAACTGCTCTTCTTCTGCCATGACTGCGCGCTGAATAAACTCTCGTTTTTCAACCAAATCGGGGTAGGCGTCCTTCATTTGGTCAATCACAAAGCTGCACGTTTGATACAGAAACGGACCTTCAAACCCAAGTTTCCGTCCGTGCCGAATGGCCCGTCTCATAATCCGTCTTAAAACATAACCGCGGCCCTCGTTTGAAGGCAAAACGCCATCCCCAATCAGAAACGCAGTCGCGCGCGAATGATCCGCAATGACCCGGAAAGAAAATACGGACGGATCTTTACTTCTGGGGTCGTATGCCCGTTTTGCTAAACGCCCCGTCTCGTCCATGATGGTCGTAAATAAATCGGTATCATAGTTAGTGGCCACATTTTGAAGTACCGAAGCCCAACGCTCCAGGCCCGCACCCGTATCGACGGACGGTTTAGGTAACGGATTCAATTTTCCACTAGAATCCCGATCAAACTGCATGAAAACATTATTCCAAATTTCCATATAGCGATCACAATCGCAGCCCATGCCACAGGTGGGCTTTCCACAGCCAAAGGCCTCGCCACGATCAATAAAGATTTCGCTGCAGGGACCACAAGGACCTGTATCCCCCATCGCCCAAAAATTATCTTTTTCCCCGAACCTAAAAATTCGGTCCGTGGGCACACCTTCTTGTTTGTTCCAAATGTCTGCCGATTCATCATCATCCGTAAAAACGGTGACATAAAGTTTTTCTTTGGGAAGTCCGATTTCGCGAGTCACCAAATCCCACGCAAAATGAATGGCGTCCTTTTTAAAGTAATCCCCAAAGGAAAAATTTCCGAGCATCTCAAAAAAGGTATGATGCCGAGCCGTAAACCCTACGTTTTCTAAATCATTATGTTTTCCGCCGGCTCGAACACACTTTTGAGAGGTGGTGGCCCGGGTATAGGCGCGATGCTCTTTCCCTAAAAACAAATCTTTAAATTGGACCATCCCGGCCGTGGTAAACATTAGGGTTGGGTCGTTCGATGGAACAAGGGACGAACTCCCCACAATGGTGTGTCCATTTTTTTTAAAATAATTCAAGAATGTGGAACGGATCTGTGCGCCTTTCATAGATTTCCTCGATTGAATGACTCTACTGATAGTGATACGATGAGGCAACTTGATTCCGCTCACTCAACCAGATGAGTTTAAAAAAATATGAACCTATTACCCAGTTCCGCCCTGATGATTTACTTTAACGAGTACGAGTTGACGCACAAAACACGGGGAAATAAAATCTGTCATTTTTTTGGGGTTCCGGGCGTCACTCTCAGCCTCTTAGGGCTATTAAGTCATGCAGTACTATGGTCCCCCCTTCCAGCATCAGAAAGTGCTCTTACCGCGTTTTCGATGGGTCTTTTCTCGTCAAACATTCCACTATTTCAAGTCGATTTAGGAATCATCCTGTTGGCCTTTGCGGCGGTATTCTCGATTCGAATCGATTTTAAACTATCGATTCCTTACCTTTTGGCCCTTTATTTTGGCTACCTAACTTTTCGGCACCTGAGCTTACCCGTCTTAATAGGCATCCAGCTCATTTCTTGGATATTTCAATTCGTCGGCCACTATCGCTTCGAAAAAAAGTCCCCGGCATTTTTTAAGAATTTGGAAAGTCTTTTGATTGGACCCTTATGGATTTTTGCCTACGGAATCGGTTACTATAGGCCTACATGAACTTACCTCAATCTAAGTCCGCGCGCTTTTTGATATTTGCATCTTTTCTTCTGAGTTTAGTCGCAGTGGGCTGGGCTTCCAAAACCGCCAAAGACCACTGGTTCCCTTCCGCCGCAGCACCTAGCCCCTTTCCGGAACCCAAGTTCGATGAAACTTATGCGTTTGGTCAAATTCTAAAGTACGAAAGTTTTGGCGCAAAAGTACCCGGAACCACTCCTCACACTCAGGCAGGAAATTGGATTGTGGATGAACTCAAGCAAATGGGCCTCACCGTAATGGAGCAAAAATCGGAAGCGACGACCTTTGATCAAAAGGTGATTCCGGTACGAAACATCATCGCGCAGTGGAATCCTAAAGCGAAAATAAGGTACCTGCTGTCGGCCCACTGGGACAACCGTCCTTTTGCAGATCAAGATCCGCTGGCAAAAGATAAACCGGTACCTGGTGTAAATGATGGTGGCAGTGGCGTGGTCATCCTCTTGGGGATTGCAAAGGCACTGCCGCAAGGGGAAAACCCCTTTGGAGTAGACTTTGCATTTTGGGACGCCGAGGACTGGGGCACCCCCCACCAAGCGGATTCCTATTGCTTAGGGGCTCAATATTGGGCCGCACACCCTGTGCCCGAGAATTATTCGGCAAAATACGGCATTAACTATGACATGGTCGGACGTTCAGGTTCGGTGTTTCCGATTGAGTCTTATTCGAACCGGGTCGCTAAACCCGTGGTGGACGGATTAAGGGTTGCTGCCAAAAAGCTTGGCTACCAGGACTTTTTCCCCGACCAAGTCATCGGCCCAATCACGGACGATCATTATTTTGTTTCTGAAAAAACTAAAATTCCCTTCGTTGACCTTATTTTTATGACCCCCGATGGTGAATTTCCCCCGGAGTGGCATACCTTACATGACACCTCTGAGTTCATCTCCCGGGATGTGTTAAAGGTCGTGGGGCAAACCACCCTTGAATGGATCTGGAGTGACGCTCATTCCACAAATTAACGTAGGCGGTTGAATTCTTTTTTACACTCTTCCACTCAATAAATTCAATCTTTTGTGCTAGCCTTTAAGAATATGACCCCTTCAAAAGAATTGACCAATATGGCTGACCTCGTTTCCCTCTCTAAACAACGAGGCTTTATTTTTCCATCCTCTGAAATTTATGGGGGGATTGGCTCTTGCTGGGATTATGGCCCACTTGGGGTCGCGCTCAAGTTAAATATTAAGGACTCATGGTGGCGCGCCATGACCGATCGCGATGATGTCGAGGGCGTCGACGCGTCGATTCTCATGCACCCTCGTGTCTGGGAAGCTTCCGGACACGTCGAAGGATTTGTCGATCCCTTGGTTGACTGCAAAACCTGTAAAGGTCGATTCCGAGCCGATAAGTTAGAGCACGCCTCGTGCGGCAAGAAACCCTCCAAAAACCCAGGGAAGACGGAAGAATGCCAACTCACGGAGGCAAGAAATTTTAATCTCATGTTTAAAACCAACATGGGCCCCTTGGAAGATTCCTCAAGCATTGTCTATTTACGGCCAGAAACGGCGCAGGGAATTTTCGTTAATTTCGATAACGTCCAAAAAACCGCTCGGCAAAAAATTCCCTTTGGAATTGCACAAATCGGCAAGGCATTTCGAAATGAAATCACCCCAGGCAATTTTATTTTTAGAACCCGCGAGTTCGAACAAATGGAAATGCAGTTTTTTGTAAAACCTGGAACCGATATGGAGTGGTTCGAAAAGTGGAAGCAAACTCGAATAGACTGGCACCTTTCGAATGGACTCCGTCGCTCAAAGCTTCGGTTTCATCAACATGGTCCAACCGAGCTTGCCCATTACGCCAGGGCCGCATTTGACGTCGAGTACGAATTCCCCATTGGCTGGCAAGAAATTGAAGGCATTCATAACCGATCCGACTTTGATTTAAGACGCCACCAAGAGTTTAGCGGGAAAAAATGTGAATATTTTGATGAAGCGTCCAAAGAAAAATATCTTCCGTTTGTCATTGAAACTTCCGTTGGTTGCGATCGCGCCTTGCTTGCAGTGCTCTGCGACGCCTACCGGATCGAAGGCGAGGGCGAAGAGGCAAGAACAGTTCTCAAACTTTCGCCAAAACTTGCCCCCTACAAAGTAGCCGTATTCCCCTTGATGAAAAAGCCAGACCTTCTTGAATTTACCGATAAAGTATATGCGGATATGAAAAAGAACTTCCGCGCAACTTATGATGAATCCGGATCCATCGGTAAACGCTACCGAAGACAAGATGAAATTGGGACCCCTTACTGTGTTACCATTGATTATGACGGTTTAGCGGATGGTACAGTTACGGTACGCGAGCGGGATTCTATGACTCAAGAGCGGGTCTCTGCCACGCAATTGGTTGCTTATATCCAAAACAAAATGTCGGGCTGGAAAGCCGAGTAACGTTGGTTCGCGGAGCAATTAATCTTGTACGATTAGACGGGGTTTATGCGGTGGTCAAACTCCCCCGTGATTTATCCCTAAGCGATCTGTTTACGCCCGAGCTGATCCACTCACCCTTTTGGACCCTGACCCGTACCGAAGACGAGCTTTCTTTGGTTTGTCTTCAATCGATTGCGCCCACGCATTGCCCTTCCGAGAAGGATTGGCGAATCCTCAAAGTGCTTGGCCCGCTTGATTTTTCACTTACGGGAATCCTTGCCTCATTAACGGAGCCACTCGCCCGCGCAAAAATCAGTATTTTTGCAATTTCTACCTTTGAAACCGATTACCTCCTCGTCAAGGAAAGTAAAATTCACGAATCATTCGAAGCCCTTAAAGATGCAGGATTCGGCTTCAAAATTTAAATTGAGTTTATTTAAAAAATACTTTAAATCCTATCCATGCTGGGACGTTTACTCATTGCACTAATCCTATTGACTGGTTCGGCTCAAGCCAATCCAAAAAAGATTCTCTTGATTGGCGACTCCCACGTGGCGGGTCCTTTTGGAAAAACTTTAGATTCATTGCTGCGGACCCTGGAAGGCACGCGCGTGGAAACGTACGGAGTGTGCGGAGCAATCGGCTCTTACTTTTTTGATAGCACGCTTACGAATTGTGGATATTTCTATCATCAAGCGGAGGGTGACGCGACCTCGGGACTGCGAAACACAAAAGCCAATGCCCCGAACTTGCCCAACTTGATTGCGGACGACCGTCCCGATTTGGTGATTTTGGAGCTCGGTTCTAATTACGCCAAAGGGTATACTTACGATTTTATTGTAAACGATATGAAAACGACTGCCGAAGCGGCGGTAAAAAGCGGCGCCCAATGTCTCTGGGTGAATATGCCAGACACGCGTAAATACAGGAAAAATCAAAAAAGAATTATTGAAGCGACCCACGATGCCATCGATTCGCTTTGTACCTTTTACGACAGTACCAAAGTAACCCGTTATCCGAAATACGGGGGAGATGGCCTTCATTACGAGGACAATGCCTCAATGGTTCATCAAGCGGAGCAATGGGCACACTTGGTCTTTAATGAAGTAAAGAATGATCTTGAATAGCGGAATCGACGCTTAGGCCACTTGCGGTCACCATTTGGCCGTTCACATCTTCACCTTTTGTATATTTCGTATACAATGAAAAGTTAGTGCAATCGCTTCGACTAGCTACTCCCCACAAATAAAGGGCACCATTCACGGAGACGTAAGCAGGGCCGCCAGAATCGCCGTGGCACGCAACATTATTCTCTGCTCCCACCACTACATCAAGTCCTTGAGGCAAAGCACCTTGAATGGGAAGTGCGGTTTTTCTTAAAGTACCATCCCCGCCCCCTGTAACTGCAGTCGTTCCATAGCCCGCAATAACTGCAGTTCCGCCAGCCTTTACTGCACCCGCAAACACTGAATTCGTAATCACATTTACGGCATGATAGCCGGGGGGCAAGCCTCCTGAAAAACTCACCATTCCTAAATCATGAAATTCAGCTGCCCCTGCACTATTTGCAGCTCCGGGATAATCCGAACTTTTTGAAACCTGAACCATTGGGCGAATTTTATCTTTGGAAATCGAATTAGCCGATGAGAAATCAATACCCAGCTGGAAAATCACAAAGCCTTTTGTTGCACCTTCTACACAGTGGGCCGCAGTTAACACATGGCTATCGTCTAAAATAGATCCCGTACAAAGTGCGCCGCTGTCGGGTTGATCGGATTCAAAATAAAGAGCAACTGTCGTCGCAGCAATCGGGTCATCCGCCTGAACAGATTGTCCGCCAACGATTGGAAGTCCGATGGGGACCGAAGCCAATGCGTTACTTGTTAATAAGCTTGCCAATGTGC
>CAIMNF010000056.1 GCA_903842755.1 Oligoflexia bacterium | reverse complement strand
TTACGTTTTTCATTTTTTACCCCCTCACAGAGCAACTTTATAAAGAAGTTTCTCGAATAAAATTAATCGACGTCATTTTGAGATTTTTGCTGGAGTGAAATTTTCTCTGATTTCGCTTTCAATGAATCCGCTCCCATTTGGAGGCCCCCTAAATAAAAAAACAGGGCCATCATCACTAAAGAAACAGTGACAATTTTCAATTCCACCTTAAGTTCGTTATTTTCCATTATTCCCCCGAATACGTTTAAATTTTTGAACTGAGGGGGTACTAACAGCATGCACGCATAGTGTCAATAGCGTTGTTTCAATAAATCTTGAAGTTCAATTTTTTCAGCATTTACTCGGGCCGGCACACCAGAACCCTTCCAGTTAGAAGTTTGATAAGACCCGTTTCGAATCTTTTCTGAAATGACTTCGGTCTCGATTACTGCATTATAGCCTTCTTGGGCTGCAAAAAAAGCAAGCCTAAGGATCGTTTCGTCACGATCAGGACAGGATTCTATTCGGTGAGTTTCTTTGGACTTTCCCAATAGCGGAACTTCTTTTCGTTGCGACTTAAAAAAAATAAATGCGCCCTTCGCCCTCTCCATAATTTCTTCATATTCTTCTTGAACGGGCAATACGTTTTCATCAAAACAAGCACCACAATAAACCGAGTGCGATACGCCTGGAGGAATGACGCGCAAAAAAGAAAACGCACCTTCTGCAACACGCATCGTGCAATTCTTGCACACCATATTTTCACAAACCTGGCATTGGTGTATCCCCTTCGGTTTGCGACAGGAGACACATTCTTGATCTTTCATTGACTTACTGTATCATAATGGTAACCTAAGAGCATGCTCCGTTTATTTAAAATTTTAGGAAAATTAGAAGGCACTTCTCTTTTGATCTTGTTATTCGTTGCGGTGCCCTTAAAGCATATTCTTGGCCATGGGGAATTAGTCAGGATCGTGGGCATGGCACACGGATTGCTTTTTATAGGCTACGTGGCTTTAGCAACCGCACTTTTTTCTGAGCTAAATTGGACTGGCCGCACCTTGCGGATGGCTTACTTTCTCTCCTGCGTGCCTGGAGGCACCTTCTATTTTGAAAAGAAATTTCTGGCATAAGCTATTTGTTTTCCTCATGTTTTTTAACAGCTTCCCCCTCAGCTCGTGCAGTACACTGCAAGGGGCTTTTGAGCCAGCGGCCGTTGCCCCGTCGGTTGCTCCCGCACCGGCCGAAGTAAAAAATAAAAATATCCAAGCCGAAAAGTTTAAGACCGAGCCGCAACTTTCGGGAGTGTTTTTTTTAATTAAAACCATTGAAAATGGCTCGGCCGTGAACGACCCGTGTACGTTTGACTTAAGAACGAACGCCACTGACGAGCATTCTGTTTCCTCAGCATCCTACTCGACCGATGAGCACGGGATTGCATTTGTCGCCTTAAAATTAGGGACCTATCGGATTGGTGCGGTCAGCTGCGCCAATTTAACGCCACGAAAAATCGATGTGGCCAGGGCATTTCAAGTGGCTTCTGAATCCCTGGGTGGGATCAATTATGTGGGAGATATTGTAATTGAGGCCGACGCGCCTCCGGTTGCAAAAGTGAATGTTATTGATACTCGATTTTATGATCATCCGGAAAGTTCACTGGAGTACTTTTTCAACGCCTACCCCGAACTGAAAGAAAAAAAGGCGTTTGACACCTACTTTTACCATTCGGGCGTAGAGTGGTGAAATTAAAAAAAACGAGGTTTTGATTGCTGGCCTCCCGAACCAGCGTTATCCTTTTTAATATGAAAGCACACCTTATTGCATCTGCGTTTTTAGTTTTTGCACCCGTATTCAGCTACGGAGCGACCACCACAGGTGCAGGACCGGGAACAGTAACGACAGCCAAACCATCCACGGCAGCAAAAAGCACAACACCACCCGCAAACAATCCGCAAGAGCAAAAAAAGATTCAAACTCAAAATGCCTTGACCAGCTTAGCTTTTATTTTACGTTCTTATCGCCTCGACTGTCGAACGTTCCCGACCACGGAACAAGGCTTGGCTGCATTGTCGCAAAAACCGTCGAAAAAACCCTTATGCCAACGCTATTCTAAATCAGGTTATTTATTTGGAAAGCCGCTTCCAAAAGATGCCTGGAGTGCTCCCTTTCACTATGCTTCAGACGGCAAAACGTTTACTTTAAAGAGCACAGGAAACGGGCACGCGGACATCGTTTTCACTTCAACCAATAACTAAAACCGACTGGTCTGGGTTTTAGAAAAATCTCGAACTTCAAAATATTTCTTTGGAATTTCTTCAAAGAATCTTGCCGGGTACTGATAAAGCAAATCGCCCCAAACTCTCCTAAACGTTGCGTGAGTCATGTAAAGTTTTTCCCTAGCCCGCGTCATTCCAACATAACAAAGCCGTCTTTCTTCTTCCACCTCTAGATCTGCCTGTGGATCACCCTCGCGAACCGAAGGAAATAGTCCTTCCTCTAGACCAAGCATAAACACCACAGGAAACTCTAACCCTTTGCAGGCATGAAAGGTCATCATCTGAATCGAGGAGGCAACACCATCCGTGTCTGGACTCTCCGCAAGGGTGGTTTGCTCTAAAAACCTCCCTAAAAGTCCAGGTTTTCTTTTTTCAATCTCTTCGTCCGATAGCCCCTTCAACTCTCGCTCTTCAAACTCGAGGACCACAGAATTAAACTCCTCTAAGTTATCGATTCGTTCGAGCGACTCATCGGTATCTTCCTGCTTTAACTCCTCGACGTAACGAGTTTCATCCAACATCCGGTGATACAATTCCGAAACCAAAAGCTTGGGCTGGCTTTCGATTAGGTCCTGAATCATTCGCCTAAACTCTTGAAGTTTTTTAAGCGTTTTTCCAGAGAAAAGCGCAGTTCCGTGCTCACCAGCTAACTCACTGGAAAAATAATCCCAAAGGGAACCTCGTTGTGCACTTTTTTGATCCCAGCCGGCGTCGAGTTTCTCTAAAGTGGTCTTCCCAATTCCTCGCGCGGGCACGTTAATAATTCTTTTGAAGCTAATCGAGTCTGAGGAATTATAAATTAGCCTCAAATAAGCCATCACGTCTTTAATTTCTTTTCGGTCAAAAAAGCGTAATCCACCTACAATTTTATAAGGAAGCTTTGCTTGCCTCAAAAACTCTTCGACCAAACGAGACTGCGCGTGGGTGCGATAAAACACGGCAAAATCCAGAAGTGAATAATCTGGCCGCTCTTGAGTCAGGCGCTTGATTTCCTTTACAATCATCTCTGCTTCGAACCGGTCATCTGGACACTGCAGACGAACAACGGGCTCACCGATTGCTTCTTCACTAAAAAGTGTTTTATTCTTTCGTTGTGTATTATTCGCGATCAACTCGGAGGCCGCCTCGACAATGGTTTGAGTCGAGCGATAGTTTTGCTCAAGCTTCACCACTTTTGCGCCCGGATATTCACGCTCAAAGTCTAAAATATTTTTAATATCGGCTCCGCGCCATCCATAGATCGATTGATCCTCATCTCCGACCACGCAAATATTTCCGTGACTTTTAAAGTCGGGGCTGGCCAGTTGGGTGAGAAGCAAATATTGCGCTCGATTGGTATCTTGATACTCATCGACATGTATGTACTGATACCGCTTTTGATATTTTGTGCGAATGGATTCATGGTCGCGGAGCAGGCGGTAGGTCAAGGCGATCATTTCACCAAAATCAAGGGCATTATTATCGGTCATCGCTTGTTGATAGCGATCGTAAACTTCCGGGAGCTTTCGATCAATTCCACGCCCCGTTTTTGCAAATTGATACTCTGGCGAACTGGGTTCGATTGCATCACACTTGAGTCGATTGATCGCATATTGAAAGCTCTTTGGGGGATAGATCTTATCATCAATATTCATTTGCTTAACAATCGTCTTCAAAAGGGACAATTGGTCACTGTCATCGTAAATAACGAAGGGTTTAGTAAATGGCAAATAGGCCGCTTCTCTTCGTAATATTTTTGCACAAATGGCATGAAAAGTACCGATGTCGAGCGGTCCCGAGTTACCGTACCCCCTTGGTCCCCCGAGCGCCTGCAGCGGAATTCCGATTTCGGCAAGGAGACTATAAACGCGATCTCGCATCTCTCCGGCTGCTTTATTCGTGAAAGTGACCGCAAGGATTTGCCAGGGCCTTACGCCTTGGCATCCGATTAAATACGCGATTCGACTTGTGAGCATCCGCGTTTTTCCGGAACCTGCACCCGCTAATACAAGCAAAGGTCCTTCGGTAGCCAACACGGCCTCGCGCTGTGGATCATTTAACCGAGTGACAAAAGGAGGCAACTCACCCGTCATGGACGTTTGGCGTTGAACGCTTTCTTCACTTTTAGAGTCAAAATTAAAATCGAAGTCGAAATCTTCACTCATAAAGATTTCACTTCTGCTCTTTTAATTTCGTAGCATAGCCTGGCTTATGTACTTGCCGCGAACGCGCAATCGAAAGCTCACCCTCTTTTACTTCTTCCGTAATGGTTGATCCAGAAGCAATATAAGAACCCCGTCTTAAAATAACAGGCGCTACCGTCTGACAATCACTTCCGACGAACACCTCGTCTTCAATCGTCGTTTTATGTTTTCGTTGCCCATCGATCAATCGCCCGTCAAAGTTACACGTAACAAACCCACATCCAATATTGACCCGAGATCCGACCTCTGCGTCACCCAAGTAACTTAGATGCGCAATCGACGTATGCTCTCCAACTGTTGTTTTCTTCAATTCAACAAAGTTCCCAATCTTGGAATGCGCACCCACTTTAGATTCCGGACGCAAATGCGCATAGGGGCCAAGTTTGACATCGTTTTCAATGATCGAATCCTCGGCAATGGTTCCCTTTTTAATTTCGGAATTTTTCCCCACCACACAGTTCTTCAAATAAACTTGCGCGCCCAAAGTCACTCCACTTCCAATTTCAGTTTTTCCCTCTAAAATGACATCCGGGTAAACGGTGACATCGGTCCCTATCTTAACACTAGGCTCTATTCTAACGCTTTTTAAGTTTAAGAATCGAACCCCCTTCAACGCATGCTGCTTTAACATCCTTTCGTTTAAATTGTCGCAAACTTGGGAAAGCTCATACGGATTGTTGATCCCGCGCACGTCTTCTTCCCGCGCCCAAGTCAAGGTTTCAATCGTTCGTTTCTTTTTTGCGGCCATTTCAATCAAATCTGTAAGATAGAACTCTTGCTGTGCGTTTTTATTTTTTAGGTTTTTGACGCCGACACTTAAAAAGCCTGGCTGAAATAAATAGATGGAAAGCCCTACCTCTTGGATGAGCTTTTCTCGAAGGGTAGCGTCTTTTTCTTCGGTAATTCGAATGACTGGCCCACTTTTTCCTTTTCGGAGAATTCTCCCATAACCAAAAGGGTCGCGCATGACGGCGGTCAGCAAGCGTAACGCCGAACCTCGAATTAAAGGCAATGTAATTTCATGAATAAGCTCGGAGGTGATTAACGGGAGATCTCCCGGCAAAATAAGACAGTTTTCTTTTTCTGCGACCGCAACTTTACCCCAATCCGTATCCATTACACACTTTACGGCGTGTCCCGTTCCGTGTTGCTCTACTTGGTGAATAAACTCGATATTGAGCTTCGAGTACCCCTCTTCTCGTACCCGCTGAATCACTAATTCTTTTTGATGCCCCACTACAATGGCCACTCTGGATCCTGGTAACACTTCCTGGACTCGGTCTAAAATGTGAAAAATCATGGGTCGCCCGCATACGGGAATCAATACTTTTGGCAGGGACGAGAACATTCTTTTACCTAAACCCGCAGCTAAGAGGATGACAGCGGTTTTTTGAGATTTGCTTTGCGACATAGGCCCTTGAGTGTGTCTCATTTTGATGTTTTTTTCCGCTGAAAAAGATTATTTTTTACTTATCGTTTAACGGTTTAACAAAATTCGATCAGGGTCTTATATTTGACTTTTATGGTTTTCCTAATAAAATCTTGACGATAAAAGCATTGAACCTTCTTAGAGTTCCTTATAAAAACGAGAAACACGATCAGGAGTAAACGTTTTACCAAGTTTTATAACGAAGTACAATTGGGGATAAAAACTGAGGGAGGATGTAAAATGGACGTACAAACCATCACTAAATTCAAAAGAATTCTCGTGGCCGAGCGGGAGCGCCTTTTAAATAATACAAAAGAGAGCATCAAGAACGATTTAAATATTTCAACCGATGACCTTCCAGACGAGGCTGATCTCGCAGCGAGCGAGATTAATCAAAGCTTAACCTTTGAGTTAAGAAACCGTGAGCGCGTGATGTTAGCAAAGATTAACACCGCTCTTCAACGCATTCAGGAAGGAACTTTTGGGCAATGCGGTTCTTGCGAAGAGCCCATTGAAAAAAGACGCCTTGAAGCAAGACCGTTCTCCACCCTGTGCGTTGCTTGTCAAGAGCAGGACGAGCATCGAGACAAAATCTACGCTTAAACACTTATTAAAGTGGGGCGAGACGGAGTTCGCGAAAGAGAATTACTCCAAACGGGTTTCCATGGAAGCCTGAAACGCGTTTGGAATATGCAAATTTTAGTACTTGATGGAGCAACGGAATAATGGGGACCTGATCCCCAATCCATCGCTCACACGACTGCATTGCCTGGATTCTTTGTTTTAAATGTTTGGGATCGTTCGGTATTTTCTTTAAATCCTCTACCCTTTTGTCGTAGTCACTTGATTTCCACCCCGTAAAATTATTTTCATTGGTCGATTTTAATACTTCATAAAATACCGCCGGATCAAGGATGGGATTTTGCCAGCCGATCCGATAAAGATTTGGCGAATCCCCCGACTGCATTGATTTGAGTTTTGACATGTGCTCACGCCAATCCAAAGTTTGCAATTGTACGTTCCATAAGCGTTGGTCGCGGAAGAGTCCTTGTGTAAATTCCAAAATCGTTTGATTCCTAGATCCGCTGTCACTTTGAAGGACAATGGAAGCCGGAGCCGAACCCACCTTTTGGGCCAAAGTGGAATCCCCTACCGCATTCCCATTCAAAATTGGTTCCGCGCCCAACAGGTCCAAGGGCAAAAAAGAATGCGCCGCAATTTCTCCCGTCTTCAGGAGATCTGCTAACTTTGATTTCTCTTTTTCCAAGCGATCCCGAAACAGTCGTCGATTCATCACTTCGTTGAATGGGCTTTTCCTTACATTAAAACCCAAATAGGTGGTCGCAAACACTGGAACATCCACTACACTAGCCACAGCTTTAATTTTTTCAAATTGAAGGGGAGGAATTTTAGTAAGGATATCGATTTTTCCGGATTTTAAGAGGGGGTAAAGTCCTGATTCTTCCCGCATCATCCAAAGCTTCACTTGGCCTATTTGGATATTTTTTGCATCAAAATAGTTTTTATTTTTCTCCAAAAGCAAATGATCATCCCGAACATAGGTGCTCACTCGATAAGCCGCTAGTGTAGGGACGACGGGCGTATGGCTTGACTCATACTTTCTGATGAGATCTTCGCGAATGGGAGCAAAAGGGGGCAGCGTGCACCAATCAAGAAAGGCCGGAGCGCTTTCTTTCAATACAATCTCGACTTCGATTGGACTTTTAATTTTGACTTTTTGAAAATCGACTTTTGGAAAGAGTTCCGACAACGCGGTCTTTATCTTAGCTTGCGACATTCGCTTTAAGGCTAGAACAAATTGATCAACGTGAAAGTCTACGCCGTCCGACCAAACTAAGCCCGGCCTGAACTTTAAATCAAATCGAGTTGACCCTTGATCCACCGTATAGTGTTCCACCAATAGGGGGGTAAGCTTGCCTCGATTTGAATACTCAAAAGGCGTCGCAATTACATTTGCAGCCAAACGCAGGGCAAGTCCATCTTCCATCATCAACGGATCGAATTGCGAGGGCTCGCCCGAAAACTGAATTCCAATCTGTGAATAAGAGTTTTCAGCAAAAAGAGTCAAAAGCAAAAAAACGCACTGGATCAATATTGAAGGCATGTTAAAAATAATAGCATGAACTTATCAGAAATGGGATTAGACCAGCTTGCATCCGGACTTCAAGGATTACTAAAGAGCGGGTCGATCGGCGGTGGACTTCTTGCAATTGCTTTAGCTTATTTAGGCGGTATCCTCTCTAGCCTTACGCCCTGTATTTATCCCATGATCCCCATTACCGTTGGAGTGGTCGGCGGCGTCAGGGGGCGACACGAGAAAAACCAAGCCGGTTTTTTTGATCGAAACGTTCTTCTCCGCGGTTTTGCCTATGTGATAGGTATGGCCATTATTTATGCATTTTTAGGGGTTTTAGCGGGATTAACGGGACACGTGTTTGGAACACTCACGCAATCCACCACGGGCTACGTTGCTTTAGGAATTGTCATGACCTTTGCTGCACTCATGATGATGGATGTGATCCCTTTTGATCCGCAGGTCACTTTGGACAAAATAAAAAGAACACTTGGATTCAAACATACTCCTGAGCTCGAAACCGAACGTGAAGCAACCATTGTCGGCGCTTTTTTACTGGGAGCGTCCTCCGGTTTTATTGCTGCCCCGTGCACCACCCCTGTATTAACAGCGATCTTAGCATTTATTGCCCAAACTCAGTCCGTCTTACTTGGCCTTTTTTTAATGCTCTCTTTTTCGTTCGGACTAGGTACAATCCTAATTCTCATCGCAGCTTTTGCCGGCTCCTTTCAAAAGCTTCCCCGAGCGGGGGGGTGGATGAACCAGATCAAACTAATAAGTGGAATGATCATCTTAATTTTTGCAGAGTATCTTTTTTTTAAAGCGGGAAAGGTTCAGTAAATCATGCATAGCACTTCGTCGAATTCTCACCATCGTCCCTTAGCATTCATCGCAACTCTTAGTTTGGGAGGTGCCCTGATCTCGGGCTGGCAAACCAGTCAATTTTTTGCGATGAGAAGCGGTTTTGGATCAATGAAATCGATCTGTGATCTGAACGCATCTTTTGATTGTACAGCCATCGAAATGAGTCGCTTTGCTGAGCTCATCCCTGGAGTTCCATTGTCTCAGTTCGCTCTGGCCGGATACCTTTTGATTTTCACTTTGGCGGTTCTCGGATACTTTCAATTCTTCCCCTCGAATCTTAAAAAAGTATTCACGCTATTTTCGGCAATTTCCGTTGTTTTTTCGTTAATCTACTTCTGGATCATGATGGGGCAAATTGGCAAATGGTGCCTTTTTTGTCTGATCCTTGATGCCATCAATCTTGCCTTACTGGCTGTCTCACTGAAAATGAAAAGGACCCTCGATCCAAAAGGCTCTCCTGAAACGTTTCCGTTCAAACCAATTGGAATAGCGGGTTTAGCGGTTCTGGTGATTGCGCTGTTGATCGGAAAAGCAGTAGACCCTCAGGCTCAGGCAAAAAAAGAAGATTTAAATGACCTTGTCGAAAGCGTAATGAATACGGCCCCGGTAGCGATCACCGTTCCTCAAGATTCGCCTGTAGTCGGTAAATCCGACGCGCCAATCACGATTGTTAAGTTTAGCGACTACCAATGCCCGTCTTGCAAAGTGGGCGCGATGGGAATCCATCCGCTCATGAAGCGATACGCCGACCAGGTAAAGTTTGTCTTTATCAATTATCCATTAGATATGACCTGTAATCCGGAAGTGAAGCGCAAAATGCACGAATTTGCTTGCGAAGCAGCAGCCGTAGCCATTTGCGCGACAGTTCAGGGGAAATTTTTAGAAACCTACGAGACCTTGTTCGAAAACCAATCTCGCTTTTCCGATGGAAAAATTGCAGACCTCCTTTCTTCGGTGCCCGGAATTGATCTCGCTCAACTCAAATCGTGCATCGCTCTGCCTTCCACTCAAGACAAAATCAGAAGTGATGTGGCTCTCGGCGCTCAGCTGAAGATCGAAGCCACGCCCACTTTTTATATTAATGGCAAAAAGGTTGAAGGGGGCTTGCCGACCTCGCTATGGATCGAAGTGATCGAAAGATTGTTGAAAAAATGAATGCAAGACTTGTGGACACGCATTGCCACTTAAATTTTGAATACGATAACGGAAAGACCGATCAAACTTTGGTTCAAGAAGCGCTTGAGCAAGGGGTAAGCGCACTGATCACGATTGGAACGGAGTCAAAAACGTTTAAAGAAGTGCAGCAAATTTCGGAACGGTACGAAAATGTGTTTCACACGATTGGTGTTCATCCCCATGACGCCTCCACGATTGATGATTCCCTGTTGGCCTCAATGCGCCCACTTTTAAACCATCCAAAGTGCGTCGCAGTGGGCGAGATCGGGTTAGATTACTATTACGAGCATTCGGATCGCCAAAAACAACAAAAAGAACTTAAGGCCCAACTTGACCTGGCCCTGGGTGCGCAAAAGCCCGTCGTCATTCACTCTCGTGACGGGGAAGTCGACCTCCTGCCCATTTTGACTGAGTATACGCGCAAAATAAAATCAGCGTCTTATAGTCCAGGCGTCATTCACTGTTTTTCGGGTACGCAACCTTTTGCAGAGGCTTGTATTGCGCTCGGTTTTTATATTTCTTTG
>CAIMNF010000055.1 GCA_903842755.1 Oligoflexia bacterium | reverse complement strand
GGGTCTTCATCAATGGGCTCCGTTTGCTCGGCTTCGATGTCACTTATGGATGCGGGGGCACCCTTTGCAAAACCGGTCGCAGGAATTGCGATGGGTCTTATCAAAGAGGGTTCGCGCGTTGCTATCCTTTCAGACATCTTAGGTGATGAAGATCACTTAGGTGATATGGATTTTAAAGTGGCAGGTACGAAAGACGGCGTCACTGGAATTCAAATGGATATTAAAATCGAAGGTGTAGATGGGGCAATTATGAAGGAAGCCCTTGCACAAGCAAACCAAGGACGACTTCATATCTTAAATGAAATGGCCAAAGCCATTTCTGAGCCACGCGTTGAAATGAACAAAAACGCTCCGCGAATCACTACTCTCAAAATCCCTGTGGACCAAATTGGTGCAGTCATTGGTCCAAGCGGTAAAGTCATTAAAGACATCATTGCGAAGACCGGTGCCAAGGTAAATATCGAGGACGATGGAACGTGTAATGTGGCCTCGAACGATGCTGCGGCCGCTGCAAAAGCAGTAGAAATGATTATGGGAATCATTGCGGTAGTTGAAGTGGGCAAGACCTACAAAGGCCCCGTAAAGAAAATTACCGACTTCGGAGCCTTCATTGGAGTATTGCCAAGCCAGGACGGATTGCTTCATATTTCTGAGCTTGCGCATGAGCGCGTTCGTGCAGTGACTGACATTTTAAAAGAAGGCGACATTGTGGAAGTAAAAGTTCTTGATGTCGATCCTCAAGGAAAAATTCGTCTTTCAAGAAAAGCACTATTACCATTGCCTGAAGGCTATGTAGCGCCCCCAGCCCGTGAAGATCGCGGTGACCGAGGATCAGACCGTGGCGATCGTGGCGGCCATTCCCGGGGCGGACACGCTGAGCGAGAAGGTCAAAAAGCTCCCCTAAAACCGAGCGGAAATCCAAGTCCTATCGCGCCGCGCAAAAGCTAAAAATTAGCTATTCTGCAAAAAAAGCAGTGCGAATACTTTTAAACCATGACCTGTTGCATACAAGTCATGGTTTTTTATTTTGATCAATTAGGCCCAGTTTTTAAGCATTAATGACACATTTAGCAAAATCATTTAAACAATAAAAGTGTAACATATTAATGCAACGCATTATTATTGTTGATTACGTCACCGCTTTCTTCTCCATTTAATTCATTTAATTTTTTTGACAGAAGCCACTCCCCTTGTGCAGGATGAGCCCCAACTAAAGGGGGGGTTCAAACCTATGAAAAGAAATGTGACTACGCTGGTAATTGCGACTTTAATGATGAGCTCTGCATTTGCAGAGGATGCTTCAAACACGACAACTCAGGAACCGAAAGGAAGTACGACGGTTACGACAACAACCGTTCTTGCTTCAGCCGAAGAAGCGGGCACAAATAAAAGCACTGCTCTAGAAAAATCGCCCATTCAAGCGACCGCAATCGAACCCGAAATTAAGTACACCGGGTTCTTTTATGGACCGGGACTTGATTTTAGTGGAGCTCACACTGCTGCAAATAATGAGCGGGGCGACATGTATCTTCACAACCGGCCTAAGTTTTTCGTCAAGGCAGGGGATGACTTTGAAGCGGGCATTGAAACTCGGTTTAATATTTTATTTAATTCAGCAAATACCCGAGCTGCAAATGATAACTACCGTCTTGTTGCCATTTTTAATAACGTTTATAAAACGGATACCTTTAACATTGGAATCATTCCCCGAATTGACCTACCTACTTCCAACGCTTCCCATGTTGCTGGAATGCTTCCCAGTCCAGAACTGATCGGAACCTGGGCTTATACCCCAAAGAATACGCGGTTTAGTTTAAATGGGGGACTAATTTTTTTGAAGGCGTTTTACCAACAAGTACCAGGGAGCGACTACACCAAGGCAGGCACGTTTGAAGTTCAACCTTGGGTCGAACTGGATTACCAACTCACTCCAAAAATCGCGCCCTACGTTGCATACTGGCCTGACGCTACCGCACACGGACATCAAAATGCTCCTTTAGCCATGGACAGTGATGAAGTCGATTTAGGCGTAAGTTTTGATGTGGGCAAGGGGTGGGCAATTCTACCTTTCGTTGCCGTTGAACCCTATGGAATGACTTCTGCAAGTCCACTTTCCAATATGCAAGCAAACGTGATTTTTTCAGGCAAAGTATTTTAAGGCCTAAAACCGTCAATTCTGTAACACCCGTTATTTAAAAAATAATAACGGGTGTTTTTTTTTGTCCTTTCCACGTGTTAGCATGGTGTTATGGCGCAGCAGTGGTTCTTAGATCTGGACGGAATCCGATCTGGACCTTACAAAACCCACGAAGTTTTAAGTTTAATTTCTGAAGGTGAAATACTCCCGCATCACCTGATTTCGTCTGACATCAAAAACAGTCAGTGGCACACTTTATTAAATTGGCAGATCAGCTATCAAAAAACAGAAGCAAGCACCGGACAGAAAAAAGAAGTCGTTGATCGCAGCGAAGTAGAAGAATCGGGTCATCTCCCTCCGCCCGCGCCCTTCCTTGACATTAATGTTTCAAATGAATTTTATGAAGGCCCGTTGCCGCCAGAAGCCCCACCCGAACCAGTCCTTCAGGTCCAAGATCCACCTTTCGAACTCCACTTAGAAGAACGCCCTAAAGGAATCGAACCCATAGATATCCCGGCCCCGATTCCTGAGCCCGAGCGTGAATTATCCCCTCCACCCAAACCAAAACTGAAAGAACCAGAGCCGACGCTGGAAAGGGCCACTCCTCTCCCCCCTAAGCGCGATCCCATGGCGGAAATGTTTGATTTAGTCCAAAAAACAAAACATAAACGGGAAGAAAAAGAAGCCCAAGCAATTCAATCCCATGAAGCCCATCAAAAAGAGAATCAAAATAAATCCTCACCAAATCAAACCTTCTGGAAAACATTAGGGTATGGTGCTGCAATCACGCTCATCGGCTTTTGGTTAGGTCAATGGTTCCAATCCGCTTCTCAACCACCTCAAGTTGGGCAGGCTCAAAGTCCAATAGCAGAAAAAAAGGAGCCAGAGAATCCTCCTAAATCAGAAGCTCCATCCAGTAATCCGCCGTTAGCGAACAATGAGCAAGTCATTGATCGGAGTACCGATAAAATGACCATTCAGGCAAAGGTTAAAACCAAACCCGAATCTCCGGTTGTGGCGAATGATCCTAAAGACAACAAAGAAATTAAAGAGCTGCAGGACCTAAAAAAGGAGCTCCAAGATTTAAAAAAATCAATGCGAGAAGAGCTAGAGGAACCGGTGTTCGAAGAAGGAATGGAGCACCCGGAAGTCGAATCCAATGATCACCGGACCGCCGACTACAATAACCCAAGCATTCCACAACCCTCAACGAATCTGGATTATAATAGCAATAATGTCCCCCTTGACCCCAATTCACCCCCAGGGCAGGCAGGCGATTTAAACACCACCCCGAAACAAATAAACAACCCAGATATCCATTACTAGCCACTCCTTGACTTAAACTTCGGCTCTTGAGAAACCATACCCATGTTCATTACCTTTGAAGGCACGGAGGGGAGCGGTAAATCTACCCTCATTCAGAACCTAAGCGAAAAATTGAAGATTCTTGATCTTCCACACATTACCACGCGGGAACCCGGCGGCTCTCCGGTAGCAGAAAGTATTCGACAAATCATTCTTCAGCATACGATGGATCCAATCACTGAATTGTTTTTATACGAGGCCGCCAGAGCCGAGCATTTTCAGCAAACTATTCAATCCGCTCTCGCCCAAAATAAGATCGTTTTATGTGACCGATTCATCGACTCCACTCTGGCCTACCAAGGATTTGCCCGAAAGCTTGATTTGCGTATGATTGAAAAACTCAACGCGCTTGCTACCCAAAAACGAAAACCTAACCTGACCTTCTTTTTAGACTTGCCCGTTGAAGTAGGCCTGGCACGCGCTCAAGACCCCAATCGCTTTGAACTTGAAGGAGTGCTGTTTCAGAAAAAAGTGCGACAAGGCTATCTTTACGCCATGAAGAAAGATCCGAAACGATGGATCAAAATCTCCGTGAACCAATTGCCGGCATCCGAAGTCTGCGAAAAGGCCCTTTCTCATTTATTAAAAAGAATCAAGATCAAAGGGCGACGAGGATGAAACCAAAGCTTTCGGTTCCAAATGCCTTGAAGCAGGCCCATTTTCCAAAATTTAAAACCATGCTGGAACGCTACCAACGCGAAGGCAAGCTCAATCCTTCCCTATTGATTAGTGGAATCTCCGGTGTCGGAAAAAAGGAAATCTGCTCGTATTTTATCCAAGTGCTGTTTTGTGACCAAGCGTTAGACAGCGAGCCCTGTCTGGCCTGCCCATCGTGCAAGCGGGCAGCGGACCAGCAAGACCTTGATTTGTACTGGATCGAGCCCGAAGGTGTAGATGAAGATAAAATTGGCAGCCACAAAATCGAAACCTTCAGAGAACTTAAGTCAAAAATGGGCTTCGGACCAACTGCCGAGCCTTTTAAGGTCGTGGTTATCACCGAAGCCGACCGCATGACCATTGCGGCTTCAAACTCCATTCTCAAAATTTTGGAAGAACCCCCGCCCAATTGGCTTTTCATCCTCACGGCGAGTGACTCGTCCAAGCTGTTACCTACGATTGTGTCTCGCTGTGTAGAGATTAAGCTTGCTCCCCTCAGCCCTGAGCAAATTTTTGAAGCCCTGAAGGAAGAGCAGGGCACCCAATTTCAGTCGGCTGCCGTGCAAGTCGCTTCCAGGGCAGGATTGGGAAGCTTGACCAGAGCCCGGTATTTTTTGGATCCAGAATTGACTAAAACGCGAAACATGCTTTTGGGACTGCTCACCCATCCGACTGCAGAATGGATGCGCGGTGTAGACCTCTTATCCCAAAGCCAGCGCCATTTGTCGTTGGGTTTGG
>CAIMNF010000054.1 GCA_903842755.1 Oligoflexia bacterium | reverse complement strand
TAAATTTCTTGTTCACCAAGGCCTACTTCACGGTTTCCCTCCCATGCTAAAATAAAACCAATTTGGCCATCCTGTCCTTGCGTTTTAATTTTTGCGGTCGGGTCCTTCAGCAAAAACGAATTCCAATATTTAAAATTGCTCAGCAACTTTAAATATTCAAATACCTCGGCCTGGGGGCGCTGAATTAAGATTTCACGTTCGTGGTGAAAACGGTCTGCGCGAATCGGTAACAACACTCTTAACCTCGATTCACGAACAAATAAGCCTAACCAAATCAAAAGCCCGAAAGCAATTTGGCTTACTGTACCCTCTCCTATACGCAAGTGCGTTGCGATAGCCCCACCCAAATATCCTGTTAATAAAATAGCGCCCAAGACGGATGTGCCGGGAACTAAGTACAAAAGCGCACATCCCAGCTCTAAAATTCCTAACGGCAGAACCATCCCTTGCGGCCAACCCAAATGCTCGAACCCTTGAACAACCTGGGCCACCCCGAGCAATTTCATCGTTGCGCTAAACAAAAAAGGGCCGACGGCCAAGCCGGTGATCACCCAACCGATGATTAATTTTTTACTCTTTTTTGGATTTAGTTTTTCACCGTTCGCCATTTTATATTTCCCCTGTGCGTTCACTTCTGTACCCTGTAAAGGGTGTTCTTCTCCGTATGATCAAAAACCTTGGTCTGACCTTTGATTTTGATTTGAGAGTTTTCGTCGTACTTAAAGGTGTCTTCATCGATCATCTCAAATTTCGCATCGTAACGCACGGTTTGAAATTCCTCGTTTAAAAACTGATTCGACGCAATTCCATAGGTTAAGGAACCGAGCTCTGCAGAAACTTTAAACTCCACCGCATCGGGCCCAGCGTCGCCACCAGCGTTAACAGAAATGCCTCGGGGAACGATAAAGCTTTTCAACACCTGGCCATTCATTTTGTCCCAGATAAAATAACCCACTTCTTCATGAAATGGTTTGTTTTCGTCGTCGCCTTCTTCCCAAGCCTTGGTGTGATACCGAAGCACATAAAGAACCTGCTCATGATTACTGACATCCCCAATAGGCTCAAAGATCATTCTTTGCTTAAACAGGGTGTTCTCGGTCTGGCGATCGCCATCCGGAGCTTGATTTTGACCGGTAAGACCTTTACTCTCCCAAGTCCCAATTAAAAAACGCAAAGGGCCGTAATGAATATTATTTTCCATGGTGAACTAAATTTACACTGACTGAAATCATGCTTCAAGAGTTAGTTAGTTCGAAAGGCAATTGCTCAGCAATTCAAACCCAGGTACATCCACACAAAGCTGCTGTTTTTGATCTTCAGGCAATTCATTCAGAGCATTTAAAATCGCATTCGGGCGATTTTGGGCTTCATCCTTAAATTCCGAATCCATTAACGCCGCTAGCTGAGCGCCCTCACTGGCGATTTGTGGCAGTCGAGCTTTAGCAGCTTTACACGCGTCCGAATCAACGGCTTGAGGAATGGTCCCCTGACACTGGGTCAATACTTGGAGCGAAAGTTTAAGGTCTTCCTTTCGAAGTGCGGTAAATTGATTTGCCTGTTGGACCGCTAATGTTTGTGCGAAAGTATCGGTGCGCTGCCGAATGGTCGTAACGGCCTTCACTACTTCGGCGCTACAGATGGGCTCCTTTACTGCAGCGCCTGCTTGGCCGGGATAGCGTAGGTTTGCCAGTAACAATTCCGCTTGCGGATTCATAAAGCGATCTTGCAGACTGCCGTCTTCTGTCAACTGGTGGTGCGACTCGGGGCTGACTTCGATCGTGTCAAAGACCCCCTCCCAGTTATGAAGTTCGGTGGTCGTGGAATCCAACTCTTGGAAAAAGTGGGTCAGCTTTTTTACGCATTCATCATTGAAGGGCAGGCTTTTGGGATGGGCGCGGTGGTACTGTTCGCGGTTCACGGCAATTTGATTAAAACGCTTCAATTGCAGAAAATGTTCAAACTCGTGTTCCAACGTGCCTTCGATTGCAAAAATATCGAGCAGGATTACATCCGGGCCTGAGTAAAAAACGCCGTTCACTTGAAACGAAGGATCGTGCTCCAAAAAACCGATGCGCAAATTTTGTTTCCGAGTGCGACTATAGGGATCCTGAATTTTTTGAATTTGGGATACCTTTTCCCAAAACGATGTTTGAAGAAGATCAAACCCGCTCCGGTGAGTGTCCGGGTAAGTGCTTTGTGCAAGCTCTTGTAGTTTTTGTGCATCGATTGTTTTGAGTAAATAGGCTTTCCGACCCTCAACCTGGAATGGAATCAGCCCACCTTTGGCATCGATGTTAAATCCAGAGTGCAGTCTGTTGAGCACCGCTACGGGATTCCAGTTGGATCCCCGCTTGGAGTGGACTTCGACTGTTTCCATCTCTTGGTAAAGTGAGTCGCGGTCACTGGCAGAGCGGGGAGAGCCTTCAAATAAGGCTAGGGTCGCATCGGAATCCGAAAGTGGCGTACTCTTCCCGCAGGCCACTTGTAGGCAAATCAAAAACCCGCAAAGAACACTGCGTACAAGGGCAAGGCTGCGCTGGTCGAAAACTCGAAGCATGGGGCAAAATTCTACTATAGTTTATTATTTAAATCAAGTATAACGGTAAACAGGCCTTGAGTACGTACGACGAATTAAATTAAAAGTATTTAATAGAGCCGCGCGGTCAATGCAGCCGTAATCATTCGTCCGGGCAGCGGGTATCCGGCCACCATTTGGGCACGGTTGTCTAAAAGATTTAGAATTCCCGCTTTTGCTTCCACTGTTTTAATCCAAGAGCTTTTCCACTTCAGTGAGCGACTCAGCTCCACGTCATACAGGGCGTACCCGGGGTGATCTGCGCCCGAATATTGCGTGGAACTCCCGGTTAAGTTTGCGTAAAAGTGAGCCGTGACCCAATCCCCCCCGCGCGCCTGCACCTTGAATCGATCACTCCACACCGGCAAATCCGGGTAACTGTATCCGGTAGCGGCGATCTTGGACTGGGTAAATACCGTCTTATTCCCTAACAAAAAGACGGCATTCGCCTGCCAGTTCACCTCTTCGGTTACCGATGTTAAATAAGCGGTTCCCGAATTGATCACTACAAAATTTGCATTCGGTAACTGAACTTGGTTCCGCTCCTCTAATTTAACCGTTGTTGCAATCTTTAGCATTGGGGCCGAAGACTTGGCCAAATTCGCCTCGTGTCCGAGAATAATGAACGTCACCCGCTCTGGCGCAAGAGTCGGATCGGCAAAGCCTGGATAATACCGTTCGGCCAGCGTGGGAATTTTCTCAAGCGTTTGCGCCTCGGAAAAAAACGCGTTTTCTCGGCTCGCTTGGTAACGTACACCTACACGGCCGCCCAATCCTGAATCCGATTGCCGAGAAACGGAATCCCCTCCAGAACTGACCAAATAATCTCCCTGTACACCTGCTAAGGTGCTCCACTCTGGATTCCATTGATCATTGCGCGTCACGGATAGGTGCAAGGGCCACTCCTGCCGATGAATTTGAGTAACAGTGGCCGAAGGCAGTGATTCGGTCGACGCGTCGTACATGACGAATCGGGCCGACGCTCCCAGGGTATAATTGCCTAGCTTTAGGGCATTTTCGATCCCATATTGCCAGGTTCTTGAAGCACTGGTCAACACTCCCGGCTCTGAAGTGTCTAAGCTTGAAAGGTCAGCAAAAAGAGTACTTTGAAAAGAAGTGTGCTCATTCAATCGAAACGCAGTCTCGACCACGGGAAGAATGCGCCAGGTGGTTTTTGTTCCGAGCGGTGTCGGAAACTGCAGCGAACCAAAATCAGCTCCTTGTAAACTTGAAAATAAAATATCCGCGACCACTTGCTGCTGTCCATTTTGAACCAGCGTATGACTGAGCGACCCTGCGGGTCCCGACAAATCCCCAAAGGAATTTCCCACCATCACGGCGGTGTCCTTTACCGCACTGCCAACGGCCACGCTTTGAGTTTGTTGATCCACCGCCGTTGAAACTTGCCCCACCGAATCACTTACGAAAGGCGGGCGCACCATTTCCCTCGTCCACACTTTCAAATCTAAGCTGCCAGAAGCCGCTTGCGGAGTACTGCCACCCTGAGTAGGCGCGGGCGAAAAATCATAACCGCTCCAGAGGTAGCCAGGAAACTGCGAAAAATCAACGCCTCCGCCTTGGGGCAACGCTAGGGGAACTCCCAACGTGGTCACTTGCGCATCATCAATAGTGCGCCCTCCCATCGCCGATCCAAAGCTCCCGCTCGGATAACCATAGTTTTGCGACGGAAACGCAAAATCCCGTTCGAACGTCCGGGTAAGCTCTTGCTCTAAATCGCCTCGGACTTTTTCTTTGGGCAGAATAGGGTCGTCGTTGAGCACATCAAACGAAGAGGGAGAATCGACGACGGTCGTTTCGTATTGAGCCGCGAATAAGGCCCCGGGGAAACTCAGCAGAACAACTAAAATCCAACTGAATTTGGATCGAAGAATCAAGCGGTCACCACTTCAAGTCCAGTTGAATGGGAAAGTGATCCGAACCCGACTCGTCTAAAATTTTTGCTTTCGCTTTCATCGAAACTTTTTTTGGATCCAAAAAACTCTCCGTTAACGCATGGTCAATCCTCAGATGCGGTAACTTTTTATACTCGGCACAGGAAACACTCGGAAAAGTCTGATGGTGTTGGCGTTGACTTAAACTCACCTCGGCCAAGGGTCCTTTAAAATGATTGAACGCCATGGGCGTTACGCCTAAGACTTCATCCGGTAAATTAAAATCACCCATTACCACCCAAAAAGAATCGGCCGATTGCCAGGCCGGATCGGCATGTAATTCTTGTTGAAAAGATTTCGCTTGCACCGCCGATGGATTATCTTGCGAAAACATCATGCTCAACCCAGTTTCTAAAAATCCGCGCACGCGCGAAAGATAATCGTCCCCCCCCCACTGGTGAATTAAATTTCCCCAGGGATCAACCGCGTGCAATGGTACAAAATTTAAGGTGAATTTGCCGAGCTGAAAACTCAGGCGCTGATAGCTCCTTAAGTAATAATAACTTAAGTTCTCCGAGCGCTGCTCTTCCTCCGGCTGCGCCCAATGTAAGCCCTCAAATACGGAGCGCTGATCGCTTGCCGGTAATTTAGAAAGGACAAAAATTTCGTAAGGACGACCCAAACGATTATATAAAAATCCATACGAATAGGGATAAATGGCGCCTACATCCGCAAGAGTTTTCGGACTTAAAAAACCATCAAAATATTCGGCAAACGCGAGCACGTCTGGGGAGCGATTCTGATGAGCCACG
This sequence comes from Oligoflexia bacterium, assembly GCA_903842755.1. GTDB lineage: Bacteria > Bdellovibrionota > UBA1018 > UBA1018 > CAIMNF01 > CAIMNF01. Next base: position 4,382 of record CAIMNF010000054.1, on the reverse strand, counting down.
GCGATGAGATTTTTTTCAATCTCCGACGCGTCTTTTGCATAACAAGTGGTCCGTCGGGGTTGTGGACTTTCGGCCCAGAAATTACCACCGCCGATATTCCACCAGTGCATTGAAAAATGATCGGCGTGCGCGGACGGCATGAACGCAACTAAAAAGGAGATCGGAAGTAAAAATTTTAAAAAATTCACGGTTTTTCCTCTTAATGATCCTTTAATGATCCTGTTGGCTGTTCCTATTGGCTGACTATCGTATGCACGCGGCTAAACGCGCATCTAAGGTTTTCCAGGGCATTAAGGGCATTAAATCAAACAGTCCCATACTGGAAGTCGCTTTGCCGGTGACGAACAGACGCATGGGCTGCGTAAAATCACCAAGCTTAATCCCGTGTTGTTCGGCGATTGCCCTTAACTTCAAATCCACTTGAGTATGATCCCATCCGCACTCTTTTAATCGAGTGGCCCGCTGTTTTTCAATCAACGCGCCCATTTCTGACTTCAGGCTTAAAATCGCCTCTTTGATTTTCGCTTTTAAAGTTTCGTCTTTGTTCCATTTTAATGAAGTGGAATCGACGGCCATCACTCCGGGCTCGACCAGCGGAGCAAACTGCTCCGCAAGTTCCTTAAGTAGCTTTACTTTCGCTTTTAAATGCTGAAGCAACTCTTGCCCATAATCCGTCTGAAGTGCAGCAACTCCTGCGCTGCCTAGCTCGGCGCTAAAATCCTGTTTTAAAATTGGGATGAGTCGCGCCGTGTCTGCAGTTTTCAGATGCTCGCCCTGAATCCATAATAATTTTTCTACATTAAAGACGGCTCCGCTCACCTGCACATGGGCAAAATCAAAATGCTGGATCATCTCTGCAAGGCTAAACACTTCTTGGTCGCCGTGACTCCACCCCAGCCTGACCAGAAAATTTAAAACGGACTCAGGCAAATACCCTTCCGTACGGTAGGCATTCGCAGAAGTTTCGCCATTTCGCTTAGAGAGTTTTTTCTTATCCTGCCCCAAAATCATCGGCAAATGCGCAAACAAAGGCTTTGCCGCCTGAAACGCGTCATAAAGAAAAATCTGTTTTGGCGTATTATTGATGTGATCATCCCCTCGAATCACGTGGGAAATTTTCATCTCTAAATCATCCACCACGACCACAAAATTATAGGTAGGCACTTTGTTGGTTCGGATCATGACAAAGTCATCGAGGTCTTCATTGGGAAACGAAATCTCGCCCCGAATCATGTCGGTGAAGTGAGTGGTCCCGGTCAGCGGAAATTTCGCCCGAATTGCATAACTAGAGCGTCCCGCCGGAGCCGCCAGATGATAATTTTTGTCCCGACAAGTGCGGCCGTACATGGGCTTTTTGCCCTCTTTGGTCAGCTGCTCGCGCGTCGCTTCGACTTCTGCTTCGGTACAATAACAGCGATAAGCCAAGCCTTTGTTCACCAAGTCGTCCGCAATTTTTTCATAATGCGGCAATCGCTGGCTTTGGTACAGAATGGTTTCTTCGTGATCAAGGCCAAGCCATTTTAGCGAGGTTAAAATATCGTCGGTAAAGCGCGCCTCCGACCGGTCCAAATCCGTGTCTTCAATTCTCAGCAAAAATTTGCCGCCTTTTTGTTTTGCATAAAGATAATTGAAGAGGGCCGTCCTTACCCCACCAATGTGTAAAAAGCCAGTGGGGGACGGCGCAAAGCGCACCCGCACGGGCCGCTCTGCTGAATCGCGAAGTGTAGAATCTGTCATGGAGAGGACTTTACCTCATTTTTTTCAGAAGCTAAAGCTTCGCGGTAAACTTCTAGCCCCCGAATGTCCCTGGCAGTTAAAGTAAAGTTCTTAAATGCACGATGCGCGGTTTCGAACTGGTCGAAAACGGATTTCGTTAACTGGTCTGGTCGCACTGGCTTTCGGCCGGGAATACTGTGGCAACTCAAGCAATTCTCGGTGTAAAGCTTTTCACCGCGTGAAGCGGCCGGGTTGGTCCGAATTTTTAGCTGGATGCCTTGGTAAACCGTGGTGCGCTTTGTGAGTTCTACTTTTTGAACCGAGTCGAGCTCTAACGCACTCTTCGGCATCGAGATTTGAGCTTTAGGCGAAACTTCGACACTCACTCGCCCACTCAATCGGTGAAAGTGAAACCGAATCCACTCCCGGACCACCATAAAGCGGGGAATGCGGACCACTTCGTTAGGCTTTTGGCCGTAAATATTCAATAAATCGATATCGGCGCGTTCTTTCCAATCGAGCGTTTCTGTGGAAAGATCAAAAAATTTTTGAACAGAGATCAGACCATCCGCTCGGAGTAATTTTCTAAAATCGTCCGAACTCCACGACTTCAAACTTTTCTGCCCTTGAGGAGTTACGACCGCCACGGGAATCGGTGCGGCTGAAACCTCAGCAAAACTAAAATCGCAAATGAAAGGCGATAAAATGCAAAGGAACCCCACCAAAGTCAAACCTTTGACATGAAAGCGTCGAATGAAACTGTTTCTCATCTCTTTTATGACAACAATCTTAGGACAGGCTGTCAAGTTAAGGTTATACTAATTAAGAGAGGTCTGAGGCGTGAACAGGGAAGACATGCAATCTTTAACTCGGTTTAGTCGCTCCTTATGGGGCGATTTTGGCCGTTCTATTGAAATGAGTGCGGATACACTTACGTCCGTGTCCCTTCTCAACTTAAGTACCGAACACACCATAGAACGAGCAGCCAAAGCCATGATCGAGCGCGCCGAGCGCAACCCGCCGCCAATTTTAAAACTGAATCATCCTTTTTTTAGGATGGTGCCCCTGGAACGTTTTCTGTTGACCGCCCTGCATGTTGAAAAATGGAATTATCAAAGAATTGCAAGAACCCTGGGAATTGAAGTAGCACTCATCGAAAGCTGGGCTTGGGCAACACGCTTGAAATTTATTTTTCAGGAACTCAAGCTTCCACTGGAGTATCCGCACGGGCCGGGCACCTTGGGGCCGGTGTGTCCCGAATTTAATTTGTCCGCACCGTGGACGCAGCGAATGCTTGATGATCAACTAGGTAAGCGGGAGCGTATGTTTTTACAGAACCACGTCATGGGATGCGACCGCTGCCGAAAAGTTTTAGACCAAACTCAACGGTTGTTTTTTAAAATTGAAAGTTTAATCCCTGTACAGGACACTTCTCCAGAAGTCGATGCAGCGCTGGACCACTTAATGCAAACTTGGGATAACCAACTCGTTACTCGCCGCCCGATCTTTATGACTTTCGAGCAAAGTATGATTGCGTTTTTGAAACAACCTAAGGCGCAACTTGCGCTCGGAGGGCTGTTCTTGATGATTCTGATGTGGGCATCGCGCCTTCCGCGACATTAATTACGACCTTAATTAATGGTTTCGTTGCCATAAGCGGAGCTAAACACCACATTACCCCGCTTGGTATCTTTCATAAGCCCATCGCCCTGAACTTGATAAGTCTCGGTCGTCGTATCGCTCTTCAGCACACTTTTTACAGTCCAGTTCACATCCAATTGAACTGCGGCTAACGGATTATCGGCCGATCCCGCATTAAACACGGCCGGAACGTTTACATTCACGTCTAAACTAAAGCCCCACGATACATTGATATTGATCGGAACCACGCGCGCAGAAGCCACATAAAGCCCCTTACCGCCCACGTTTCCGCCGTAAAGCAATTTCACTTGGTATTCTAAGTCTACGACCTTTACTTGGTAAAGATTGTGATAAGTGGTGTGAACGCTAAAGGCGCGCTCGGGTTTCCAGCCCACAAGCTTCTCCCAATGATCTTTAGCGATTTCCGGCAAGGCACTGGTAAATTTATTTTGAACGTTCACCACGGGTTTATTTGCTTGAACAATGTCCCAAATTTTAAGAACTGCTTGAAAAATAGACAAAGGATCGTCGGTCACTTCCGGACTCATAAAAGGTTTTTGGGACGGCTTTACATTAACCAATGAATCCTTAATGTCCTGAAGATTTAAAGCCTCCATGTATTGCTGGACAGACTGCAATTGTTCCGTGTTATCCAGTTCGTCCAATACGGTGACTTCCGTTTCGGGCGCTGCGAGTTGATAGTAATTTTCGTCTATTTTCGCTGCTTTAACATGCGCCAAATTGGGCGCAGGACTGTTGGTGGGCAGAGTTTGCGCATGACTATTTCCGGTATGCAAAACCGACAAGCTCAAGATTAAAAAGGCTGTGCCGAACAAAGGTTTACTCATTTTCTCTCCCCGGATTAAATCCTGCCGCAATGGGTATCGTGAAACCGGAAAGATTGCAATATGCACGCGGTCGTCGTTTTTAGTCTTGACGCAAATACTCGGAATAGGTAGCTTTTAGTCGTACCGATCGTACATTAAATGTTGGCTCGTAGCTCAGCTGGTTAGAGCGCTACCTTG
>CAIMNF010000053.1 GCA_903842755.1 Oligoflexia bacterium | reverse complement strand
TGCACCGGTCACCGATGCGGTGGTGGAGTTTAAATCTGGACTCTCAGGCCCGGAACTCACCCTACGCGGTGTTTTTACGAATAGCTGTATGACCCTCGATCGCGTCGAAACACATTTAAAAGATGGTAATAGTTTTGAAGTCCTGCCCTTTGCCAAAATGGAAGCAAGCAATCCGAATTGCAAGAACGTGGCGATGCCGTATACGAAGGTGGTTGTCCTTGCTTCTTTTCCAAAGGAACGGACGTTAATTCATATTCGGGCTTTAGGCGGGCAATCCATCAATAAAGTCATTACGAGTGTGGATCGAATTCCAAGAATGTAGTTGAACATTCTAGGAGTGGAAAGGGCAAGGTTCTTCGGTGTCATCAGTGCCGTTTGCCCGAGGACCGAGATGATTTTTTGCGCGTAAGTAAGTTTCTTTTGCTAAAGGGTAAGTTTTAAGCGCTAGTGTACTTGTCCCGGCAAGGAGTACCGCTACAGCGATTAACTTTGAAGAAAAACTACTTAGACTTTGTTTAAGTTTTGAGGAAATTAAGCCAGACAGGGTCAGCGCAGGTAGAGTGCCAAGCCAGAACAACAAGAGTGTTAATGCACCTTCAGACGGTTTTGCGGTTGTGATGGCTGCAATCACAAAGGTGTGTAACCATCCGCAGGGGAGCAGTGCGCTGCTTGCGCCGATCAAAAACGGCGGCTGAAGGAGAGCGCCTTTCTTTTGCGACAAGCTCCATCGTTGGAGCTTGAGCAACCAAGAGGCTGGAATGAGACTTAAATGTGGGTTTTTTTTCTGCCAGATTTGTTTGGCAAGCCAAACAAAAAATATAAAAATGATCAGGCCTGCGAATGCTTGGATAAACTTAAGTGCGGACGAAGAAAAAAATTCCTTCCCAACGAGTCCAGCCAAAGTTCCCAGGGCCAGGTAACCAAGCAGTCGCCCGAGCTGATATAAAAATGAATCTCGTTGATTTTGGACCACGGTTAAAACCAGACCACCGCACATTCCAACACAGTGAAGGCTTCCGGCAAAGCTGGTAAAGAGTACGCTTGCCATTAGCGTGGGGAAAATATAATTCATCTGCTCCATGGTACAGGATTGGCACGATGAGTGCATCTCAAAAGTTTATTCATGATTACGGAAACGCTTGAACTGACTTTGTGTAAACATTGTTCCACCCCGGTTCCTTCCAGTCGAAATGATTTTTTCTGCTGCGCGGGCTGTAAGGCTGTGTTCGAACTACTCTCTACCACAGAGCTTTGTGATTATTATGAAATCAGGAAGCGTTCGGGAACGTTCAAAAAGCCAAGCCCCGTCAAATTTTGGTCGGAGAAGGGACTTGGTGCTGATCCATTTGCTTACTTGGACGTCCCCAGTTTTAGACAAGACTTGGGTATAAATTCAGACCAACCCCAGGCCAGCTTTTATTTAGAAGGGGTGCACTGTACTGCGTGCATGTGGCTTATTGAAAAACTGCCGGAAATTTTGCCCCAGCACGTGGCGAATGCGCGATTAAATCTCCAACAATCGGTCGTTAAAATTGAGTTTCATCCGCAAGGGTCCATCACGGAAACGGCGCGGGCCCTAGAGCGGATGGGGTATTCGCCTCACTTAATTAAAACGCCCGAACAAGTGCAAACGTTAGAGAAAAAAGACACACAGTCGTTTTTACTCAAATTAGTCGTGGCCGGGGCTGCGGCCGGAAATATCATGCTCTTTGCCGCCGCGATTTACACGGGGGCGGGAGGTTGGGTAAAGACGTACTTTGATTGGATCGTGTTCGTGATTTCATTGCCCGTGTTTGGCTATTCCGCACTTCCACTTTATCAAAACGCGTACCATGCACTCCAAAATCGCCGATGGTCGGTGGACATTCCGATTGTCATTGCGCTTGCTGCAGGATTTATGGTCAGTGCCCTCAGTGTGTGGAGAGGGACGGATCAAAATTATTTAGATTCGCTGACCGGCCTCATTTTTTTGTTACTGGCTACGCGCTATCTGTTGATGCGGCTACAGAAAAACGCGTTTGAGGGTATGCAGTTTTTTGACTCACTTGTCCCGGTTCAAGTCTTAAACTCCTTGGGGCAAATGGTATGGGTTCGTGATTTAAAAAAACAAGATTGCATCGAAATTCCTGCGGGCTTGACCATTCCCGTCGACGGAGTCATTCAAAAGGGAACCAGCCAGATTAACGAGGCCGTGTTAACGGGTGAGTCCATTCCCCGAATCGCTAAAGTCAACGACCAGGTTTACTCGGGGACGATTAATTTAGAATCGCCTTTGTGGGTTGAAGTTCAAGCGGTGGCGGATGACACCCGAATGGGCAAAATTTTGCAGGAAATCCAACAATTTGATCTTTCCGCAGCACCGACCGTGCGCATGTCCGAACAAGTCGCAAAGTATTTTACTGGCGGAGTTTTGGTTTGGTCTTTGGGGTTGTGGATTTATTTGGTGGCGGAAGGGGGAAGTGTTCTTGCGTCGTTTGAACGAATCCTTAGTGTCTTGATTGTTTCTTGTCCGTGCGCATTTGCGATTGCAACGCCGCTGGCACTGATTCAAGCTTACCAAATTTTGATCAAAAAAGGACTCTACCTAAAGAATCCCGCTTCGCTGGATTCTGTAACTCCAGTGAAGCGGGTCGCGTTTGATAAAACCGGAACATTAACGTTAGGCCAATTTGAAGTGCAGCATTGGGAGTGGAGCAAGTCCATATCTCCCGCAGATCGGCGAGGAATGATGGACTGTTCCTGCCAATTGGAAGCCATTTCTCAGCACCCCCTTTCAAAAGCGTGGCGGCGCTACGGAGAAGCTTTTTTAAGTGGAATCACCTATACGGCAACCCGGGTAAGCCACTTTGTTGAGGTCCCAGGCAACGGAATTTCAGGAATAGTCGACGGCCATTCGATTGAACTTAAGCCCTCTTCCGGAGCAAGTGAATTACGGAGCAATGATACCCATTCTGGATTCACTTCGGTGGATTTCATTTGGAATGGCGCCCTCGTAGCACACATTTCTTTTAAGGACGAATTGCGAAAAGACATCCCCATGGTCATCCGTCAGCTTAAGCAATTGGGTTTAGAGGTGTGGATGCTCTCCGGGGATCAAAAAGCCCCCTGTTGGGAGGTCGCTAGGCAAGTGGGTATTGAAGATTCGAATGTGCTATTTTGTCTCACTCCCGAGACAAAAAGTCAGTGGATAAAAAATCACCCCGAAACGCTTTATTTGGGGGATGGCGCCAATGACGGTCTTGCTCTCAAAAATGCTCACTTGGGAATTGCAGTCCATGGCGCATTAGATTTGAGCCTAAAAGCCGCCCAAGGCTACTTAATTCAAAATAGAATGGCCGCAGTTTTGGACTTGTTTACGGTATCTTCCGAAACCCAAAAGGTGCTGGTTCGCCACTTAATTTTTACCGTTGTCTACAATGGCGCAACAATTGCAATCGCTAGTAAGGGAATGCTTCATCCCCTTTTTGCTGCGGTGCTTATGCCAACGAGTTCGCTCTTGGTATTGGTGTCAACCATTTGGGGTACGAAGGCTTTGAGAAAGTTGAAGGTCCCATGAGTATCTTGGTTTTGATCGTGCCGCTCGCGTTGTTATTGGGCCTGTTTTTTGTAGGAGCGTTTTGGTGGGGTTTGAGGCGTGGACAGTATGAAGACCTTGAGTCGCCCAAGCATCGGATGTTGTTAGAAAAGGATTGAAAGGAAAATAAATAGAATGAGCACCAGTACAGGAGTGATCAACACAGAAAAATTTGATCACAAATATGACGACGAAATTGTGAAATATTTCTTGATGGCAACCATCATTTGGGCCGGTGTCGCGCTTTTGCTTGGCATCTATGCCGCCTTGGAGTTGGCGAACTATAAATTTAATTTAGGCCTGCAGTGGCTCACTTTTGGACGGATTCGTCCGTTGCATACGAACGCCGCCATTTTTGCATTCGGTGGGAACGGGATTTTTGCAGGGATCTATCACTCGTCACAAAGACTGCTCAAAACCCGCTTATTCTCTGATAAATTGAGCTGGTTTCATTTTTGGGGATGGCAACTGATTATCTTGGCTGCGGCGATTACCTTGCCGCTTGGGTTAACTCAAGGCAAAGAATACCACGAGTTAGAATGGCCGATCAATATTGCCGTCGCGATCGTTTGGATCGCTTTTGGAATTAATTTGCTCCAAACCATTCGGCGCCGAAAAGAGCCGCATATCTACGTGGCGTTATGGTTTTACATTGCCACTTTCGTGACGATTGCGTTGTTGTATGTCGTTAATTCGATCGAAATACCCGTAAGCTGGTTTAACAGTTACCCGGTTTATGCTGGAGTTCAAGATGCTTTAGTTCAATGGTGGTACGGACACAATGCCGTGGCGTTTTTTCTAACCACACCGTTTTTAGGATTAATGTATTATTACATTCCAAAAGCGGTCAATAAGCCGGTTTATAGTTATCGCTTGTCCGTGGTGCATTTTTGGTCCCTAGTATTTATTTATATTTGGGCGGGCCCCCATCATTTGTTAAATACTGCCTTGCCGGAATGGGCACAAACATTAGGGGTTATTTTCAGTGTCATGCTCTGGATTCCAAGCTGGGGCGGGATGATTAACGGCCTGATGACCTTGCGCGGATCATGGGACAAAGTAAAAACCGATCCAATCTTAAAGTTCTTAGCAACAGGCACCATATTCTATGGGATGTCGACCTTTGAGGGGCCACTGCTTTCGCTAAAATCCGTAAACGAAGTTGCGCACTATAGTGATTGGATTATTGCGCACGTCCATGGGGGCGCATTAGGGTGGAACGGATTTATTCTTTTTGGGATGGTTTACTATCTCGTGCCGCGACTTTGGAAAACAGAGCTTTATAACAAATCGCTCGCAGAAACCCATTTTTGGCTAGGGACCATCGGAATCGTGATTTACATCGTGTCGATGTGGACTGCCGGAATTGCGCAAAGTATGATGCTGAACGCGGTAGACGCTACGGGCCACCTCGTTTACCCGGACTTTGTTCAAACCGTTGTTCGGATTGTGCCCCTTTATTATGTGCGTTCGCTTGGCGGGCTGATGTATTTTGTGGGCTATTTGCTCATGGTTTATAACGTCGTCAAAACCATAAAAGGCGCGCCTGTAGCCCTAGCCGCTTCCGCTAAACGCGAAGAAGCAAATCCGGTTTTAAAATTAGATACTCAAGCGCTCGTACAAGAATCTATATCCGAAGGCCCTCACCGCGTTTTGGAAGGTTTTCCAATGGTCATGACCGTCCTAGCTGTTGCTGCAGTGTTAGTCGGAACCATGATCGAATTGATTCCGATGATTACTTCCACCAATGCGCAGTCGGAAGAGTTTGCAGCCTTTAAAGTGAAGCCGCTGACCTCCCTGCAACTTGCGGGGCGAGATATTTATGTCCGTGAGGGGTGTTATTTATGCCATTCGCAAATGATTCGCACCACAGTGGGCGATGTCCTCAGGTATGGCCCTGCGAGTGAAACGGCTGATAGTATGTACGACCATCCATTTCAGTGGGGTTCAAAACGTACTGGACCTGATTTAGCTCGAGTAGGGGGTAAGTATCCCGATTTGTGGCACGTGCGGCACTTGCTCAATCCACGCGACATTGTTCCGCAGTCCATTATGCCCACCTACAGCTGGTTGTTGGAGCAGAAGCTTGATCTCGGTACCATCGAACGCCGTTTTTCAGTGCTGAAAATGCTAGGAGTTCCTTATTCAGACGAAGACGTGAAGAACGCCGCTGAAAATGCAAAGAAAGATTCGATCGCCATTGCAGAGGACTTAGTTAAGCAAGGTGGACCTCAAGGCCTAGAAAATAAAGAAATTACCGCGCTGGTTGCTTATCTTCAAAGCTTAGGCAAACAAACGGAGAAACGCTAATTTATGATTAAGCAAGCGTTACAGCACTATCTTTTCGGCAGTGCAAGTTGCATTGCCATGTTTGCCTTTCTAGGAGTTTTCTTGGGAACCCTTTTTTGGGTCAACAGAAAAGATGCGAAGAAATATTATTCTTATATTCAAAACTTACCACTGGATGAAACGCAGGACTAGAGGCCAAAGGAAGAACATATGACGAAAGAAAAAGATCCCCATTCAAACTCCGATAATCCCCATGACATGGGCCATGACTATGATGGCATTCGCGAAGATAATCATCCCGCACCGACCTGGTGGTGGACGTTTTTTATCATTTCCATCATTTTTGGATTTTTCTATTTCTTACACTATTCATTGATGGATGGAGAGACGCTCAAGCATCGGTTGGCACGCGATATGGACCAGATCGAGTCCTTGCGGGCAAAAGATGCTAAGGCAGAGCCTTCAGAAGCAGACCTTACCGCATTGGTGGCTTCTCCCGCGGCATTGAAAGCGGGGCGGGAGACTTTTGCCGGAAAATGTGTTTCCTGCCATGGTGATTTAGGGCAGGGGGGGATTGGGCCAAACTTAACCGATAATTATTGGATTCACGGAGCAGGAACGGTGACCGATATTTATCATGTGGTTACCCAAGGAGTTTTGGAAAAGGGAATGCCTGCATGGGGTGCGGTGCTCCCACCGGATGAAGTTAAACGGGTAGTCGCTTACGTTAAGTCTATTCACGGCTCTAATCCGCCCAATCCGAAGCCTCCGCAAGGCACAGAAATTCATGATTGAAGCGCCCATCAACCACACTCTTCATCCTACGGAGGTGAGCGGTAAGTTTAAGACGCGGAGGATGGTGGTCCGGGTGCTTTTGGTTTGCTCATTTTTGATTCTTCCTTGGGTGAAGATTCAAGGGCACCAGGCGCTGCTTTTAGATGTGTTTCACCGCAGATTTGCGATCTTTGGCTACTTATTTTTTGCCCAAGATGTTCCCTTGCTGTTTCTTTTAGTGATTAATTTCGTTTTGGGAATCGCGCTGACGACGGCCTTTATGGGACGCATTTGGTGTGGGTGGATGTGTCCGCAAACCATTTTTATCGATGGATTTTTCAGAGTCATCGAGCATTGGGTTGAGGGGAATGGCCTGACGCGCAGAAAAAATGCGGCTCTTCCCCTGAATTTTGAACGAGCGCTTAGAAAAACAATCACTTGGGGATTGTTTGCGGCGTGCACATTCGTCATAACGCATAGTTTTTTGGCTATTTTTATCGGGCGAGAGCAGTTGTTGAAGGAAGTGCAGAGCCCCATCTCCGAAAGTCCTGCATCGTTCTTGTTCATTCTCATAGCCAACACCATCTTATTGATCGATTTTGGTTGGTTGCGCGAGCAGTTTTGTATGATTGCGTGTCCTTATGGAAAATTTCAATCGGTATTGCAAGATCGATTCACGGTTTCTGTCACCTATCATCAGCAGCGGGGCGAACCCAGAAGGCAAGGTGGGGATTGCGTAGATTGCAACCGTTGTGTCACCGTTTGTCCAACAGGGATCGATATCCGAAACGGCTCCCAACTTGAGTGTATTGCGTGCACAGCCTGTATGGATGCGTGCAATGACGTTATGGTGCGCTTAAAGAAAAAACCCGCTCTGATTGGCTACTATTCGGAAAGTCAAGTGCTGGGGCAACCGCAAAAGTGGATAAGACCACGGGTAGCAATCTATATTGCACTGATCACGATTTTTGGCAGCGTTGGTTTTTATCAGTGGATGATTTTAAAGCCTTTTGAGGTGATGATTTATAAGACCAAGGGGGCGCCCTTTGGAGTCATCGCCGATGCAGCGGGCACTTCTAAAATCACCAACTTATTTACGACGGAGTTATCGAATAAATCGGCCGATCCAATTTTAATTGAACTAAAGGCTCCTGCGCAGAGCGAGTTGAAACTGATCATGCCGAACAATCCAGTTACGGTACAAGAAGGTAAAGTTTTTTCGAATCCGATGACGATTGAATTTGATCGACAACGCCTTAAATTAGGAAGCGCAGATAGCCAAATCGAAATTAATGTGAAGAACCTGGTCACTGGCCAGGAATGGGATCGAGTTGAAAAGATCCATTTGATTGGACCGTTTTAATTTTTATTCCGGAAACAATTTTAATAAATTATTT
>CAIMNF010000052.1 GCA_903842755.1 Oligoflexia bacterium | reverse complement strand
CGCAGGAAGGATTGGCTCGGGGATGGCTTCTGAAATTGCCTCCATGAAAGTAACTCAACAAATCGATGCCATCCGCGCTCTTGGAACAAGCCCGATTCAACGTATTGTGATTCCGCGCCTCGTGGCCTGCATGATTGCGCTGCCCTTATTAACTTTGATTGCGGACTACGTTGGACTGATTGGCGCGATGCTGGTTTCAAAATTAGAATTTAAGCTCGGCTTTAATTACTTTATTTCTAAAGCTACCACCACCTTAGTCCTGGCTGACCTATTTACCGGCATGGCAAAAACAGTAGTTTTTGCGTTCTTCATTGCAATAGCTGCCTGCTGGAAAGGTCTAAATACGGAGGGGGGCACACAGGGAGTCGGAAAGGCAACCACCTGGGTCGTTGTGACGAGCAGCATTTTTATAATGATTGCCGATTTTTTTCTCACTAAATTCTTTTTTATGACGGCGTACCCAAAATACTAATGGATAAAAAAATAGCACTGACCATTCAAGATCTACACAAAGCGTACGGTGAAAAAGTGGTTCACCGCGGGGTTTCGTTTGACCTCATGGAAGGCGAAATTTTAGGCCTATTTGGTGGCTCGGGTAGTGGAAAAAGCGTCATTTTACGATCCATTATTGGTCTTGAAACGCCCGATCAGGGAAAAATTTTGTTTGAGGGAAGAGACTTAGTGGGACTCTCTGAAAAAGAACTCTTTAAAGTTCGCGAACAAATCAGTTATGTTTTCCAAAACGGAGCACTGTTTGATTCATTGACGGTCGAAGAAAACTTAGCGTACCCATTGCACGCGCACACCAAACTCAGCGATTCAGAAATTTTAAAACAGGTCAATGAGATGCTCACACTTATTGATATGAAAGGATCGAACAAGCTGCTTCCAAGCGAGCTTTCGGGGGGAATGCAAAAACGAGCAGGTTTTGCACGCGCCATTATTCTTCATCCCAAAGTAATTCTTTTTGATGAGCCTACGGCAGGACTTGATCCCGTAAACACTCAGCGCCTGCTGAAAAATATTCTATCCTTCAAAGCTCGGGGCATGACCGGAATTTTTGTCACCCACGATATTCCGGCCGCCTTTGAAATTTGTGACCGCGTGGCCATTTTAAATCAGGGAAAAATTGAATTAGTCATGACGGTCGAAGAAATGAAGTCCTCTAACAGTCCATTGGTTAAATCCTTTACCACAGGAGCCCATATTCAATGAAGAATGCAGATTCACAGTTAGAATTTAAAACAGGAGTTTTTGTCCTTTCCGGGTTAATCCTTACGGCGCTGGCCATCTTAATGCTTGGAAGCAAAGAAAAGCTTTTAAGCTCGGTGAATCACTACGAGGCGCATTTTCCAAAGATTGACGGCCTGGTCAATGGTGCAAAAGTGGAACTCGGGGGATTACAAATTGGCGTGGTTGGAAAAATTGAATTTGACGAAAAGCAGCGAGACATCGGAATTTACTTCACGGCTGAAACCAAATACGCGCAGTGGATTAGAAAAGATTCGACCATTGAAATTGTTACCGAAGGAGTCCTTGGCGATAAATATTTATCAGTTATTCCGGGCTCAATGGAGCAACCCATCATTGAAAATTACGGGACCATTAGCACGGGAAACACGAAAGACATTTCGCAACTTTTTACGTCAAGCGAACAACTCATGGCTAACTTGAACGCAACGGCTCTTAATTTAAACAAAGTTTTAGAGTCTCTCAATCGCGGAAATCGCGCGGACTCTATTTTCCAAGGACTTTCTGCTACCGCTAAAAACCTTGGCGAAATGTCCGGGAAATTAAACAAAGAAGTAGACGACCTTAAGATCAAAAGCGCGGTGACCCACCTCAATTCTATTCTAGAAAAGGTGGATCGTGGCCAAGGGAGCATCGGCGCACTGATTAACGACCCCGCACTTTATGATGATTTAAAAGCCTTAGTTGGACAAGTGAATCACAATCGCGTGATGAGAAACGTAATTCGGCAGACCATTAAAGATCACAAAGCTGAGCCAGGAAAAGAATAATTTTTTCCTCACCTCGCTCACCCCATCCGCACTAATTACTCAATACTTTCGAACAAAGAGCACTTAAGGTCTCGACCGCTGATGCAGCACAGGCGTTCAAACTTGCCTGATACGGGGCTAAATTTTTTTGGAGCGCGATTGCCCTCACTGCCGCAATTTGAACGCCCAAACTTGAATCATTCAGTGCGTTTGTTAACAATGGAGCAGCTGAAGAATCATTCATAAACCGCAAGGCATAAGTCGCTTTTTCGCGCCAAAGCGGATCTTGCGAACGAAGTTGTTCGCTAATTTGCGGTAAAAATGCGGCATTTCCGCTATTACCCATAGCATCTAAAAAATCGAGCCGATCCTTCTGGGACTTCGCTTGCGCCGCAGCCTGTGCCAGTGCCACGACATCCGCCTGACTATCGAGGTTCAATGCAGTTTCTTTTTGGATGGCCGTTCCCAAGGCAAAAGCCGCATTCATGGCCAGATCGGTCCCATGGATCTGATTCAATTCAGTGGCGAGCAACGAATGGACTTCCTCCGTGAGCGAGACCTCCGTTGTAGTCAATGCATTGAGAATGGAATGACATTGAGCCACTTGTGATGGATCACTTACTAGACGTTGATACAACTGTACAAGAGCATGTTGTGCGTCGGGAGTACCGACCGTGGCCAGTGTGCCAATTCCAAAGGAAAACAGAGAAGCATTAAAAAAAGAGGCATTCAGAACCGCTCCATTGAACCATCCTAAGAAATCCGCTAATTTTTCTGGATGGTCGTTGAGGGCCATCACGGTCTTGTGAAAAATTTCGCCGCGCTCCTGAGCCCCGACTTGCGAAAGCGTTCCCAGACGAGCGGCCACACTTTCCCATGACGTTTTCTCGTGCACTGAAAAAACAGGGCTTACTTTTAGACTCCCAAAATGGAGGTCCCTTGCCCTTACGCCCTTGGTGGAACTAACGAATGAGATCGGCTTATTTTCCTTCGAGAGGACCATACGATAAGAAGTCTTGGTCACCAACTCTTGCGCGCTTTTTCCCAAAGATAACTTTAGCGAGGTGATCTCCAATCCTGAATATTCAATCCCTGGGTTAATCCGATGAATGGATTCCACTAGGGTAATTGCATTTATTTTCTCGTCCAAATAGCGCGTTTTTCGCTTCATCAATTGATGAGTACCTAAATTTTTTATTTCATACGCATAATTGCCGGCGGTGTCTTGATGGGAGCGGTACGCGAAAATGGAAACCAGGTCTTTTAGAAATGTAAGAACGTCCTCTTCCTCTGCCGATTGCGGAGTAGGTTCGCTCACGCTTAAGATTTCTAGGTCTGGATTTAGGGTGGCTTCTAGAAAAAGGTTGCTCGGAACCCCCTGGCCTTTTTCATCCGTAAGGGAAAAAGAAAATCTGTACCGTTGATTAGAAAGCGTTTGTACGTTAAAAAGCCCTTGATAATCCCGCTCGGCAAGAACTTTTTGATCCAACGAGGCCTTCACTTTTCTTTCGAAATCAAATTGCTGTTGCGAAAGCGCTGCAGGCGCACGCCCTCCCTCTTTCGGCACGGAAACAATCTCCTCCACCGAAGATGATTTGAATTTCCATAAAAATAACGAAACACCCAAAATAAGAACCAGGCTCCCGCCTAATGTGTTGCGCATGTGTCAGCTCCAAATGCCCAACATTTTCCCGCCCAACTGTATAAGTTTTGTGACCAAATAGTCTTCCATGATCCAAAGAGCAGGTTCGTATCCACAAAAGCCGATACATTCCCTGCCAACGCCGACACCTTTCCTGAATAGGAAAGTTGGGGGGCTTGCCCGTTAAAGAACATAAGCGCATTCACAGTAGCGGCACCATCAATGAGTGTTACCGAGCCCTTCAGACCGCCGCGAAAGATGACCACTCTTACATCGCCATCGACAAACCCAGAGGCCGTAGCAGAGGTTTGTAATGAACCTGTGATCGAGGTGTCTTGCAGCGGAACAGAGAGTTCGGGTGTAAGATTTGCAGCTAGTTGAGCCTCGAACGAAATTCCCGCATTGAGTTCTAAAATCAATGGCCCGACCGGGTACATCAACGCAGGGATGGTAATTTGTGTCAGCGGAACACTTCCGGTGTAATTCACGACTCCCTTATTTTCCGAAATTTGGCCACTCCACACCCGAATTCCGTCTACATAATACGTTTGAGTGGTGTCCGACGCCAATGCAGCCAATGAATTGGGGGCGGCCCCACTGGTTGCTAAAACGGCCTGCAATAGCGGTTTTGCGGCACCTAAAAATTGAACATCCGTTGTGCTTTGAATTCCATTGCCGGTGGCAGTCGGTCCATTAACTTGGGAGACGGTCAATGTCTTTCCCAGTAAAACCGTACTTTCGCTAATTCCGGTTTGAGTGGGTGAAGGGGTGGGAGTAATTACAGTCTGACCACTGGCTGCGGGATAAATACCCATCAGAGAACTAAGAACCAAAACGAAACCAAAGAAACGAGTTCGCTTCTTCATAAAACCTCCTGTCGGTTAAACGACCTAATCTTTAGATCGGGTGCCTTGGTCGGAACCTTGACACCTGTTTTGAGTTTGCGTACTTAATTTACTTTAACTTAATGCGTTATGTTTTTGCAGTGTGTCTTTTTCCGCTTTAAAACTAAATTTTTAAAGTTAAATCACTTAAACAATCCAGTATGGATGCTTGTGATTCCTTAGTTTTTCAGCTATAGCCTCCCCCTAAGACATTTTCTCATCTGTATAATTTTATTCATAGGTATATTTATTTTTTTAAAATAGATAAGGATTCAATCCATTTAAATTGAGACTCGGTAATCGGCATCACCGACAATCGCGACTGTTTAATCAACGGCATTTCGGACAGCTCCTTGGTGCTTTTAATGATTTTCAATTCGACAGGTACACGGAGAGTTTTGACCGGCGCGATATCGATTTGAACCCAGTCCCCGCCCTCGGGGTCAATGTCGGGGTAGGCCTCTTGGATAACTTTTGCAATTCCCACCACGGCTTTTTCATCACCGGAATGATAAATGAGGGCTAGGTCGCCCTTTTTAACTTGGCGCAAATAATTGCGGGCCTGGTAATTTCTAACCTGATCCCAATTGGTTTTTTTATCTTTCACCAATTGTGAGAAATGATACGTGTGCGGTTCTGTTTTAAAAAGCCAATAATTCAAGGCGCTTTTACCATTCCTTCTACTGCCGCACGAATTGCTTGTCGGTAGCTTGCAAAGTGGTTTTGAAGGTCACTGACTTTCAGCGTATATTCCACATCGGGTTTTACACCTAAGTTTTCAATCGGATTCAGATCTACTCGCTCTGCGATGGATTCCGTAACCCTTACACTACTGATTCCCAATAAGTTTGGAAAGGAAACATCGTGCACATAACCGCCCGCGCCCGCAGTACGCACGCCCATAACCGTGGCCCGATGATTGTCTTGCAAAATAGCAGGGAAAAAATCTCCGCCCGAAAAACAAAGCTCATTCACTAACACTAAAATCGGCTTCGTAAAATTAAACGCAGGATTTGGGTTAATTCGGTCTACGCCCGCAATATAATAAGGATCAGTTAAGCGCTTCCCTGCATTCCACTGATCGATAATAAACCTGCTGGAATTTCGTTGAAAAAGCGCAAGTTGATAAGAAACCAGGTACCCATTCCAGTTCGAGCCTAATACTTTCTTGGCTGTTGCATCGTCAGTTACTGCGTTCAGAGCATTTAGATTTTCGATTGCCTCTTGGACGTCGGCTTGAACTAAAGACATCCGGTGTTTAGGTGTTTGCAGCGGTTCTGCCGCAAGCATGGACGCCAACATGTATAAATACGGCACGGACCCACCGGGGTTATTCACCTGATCAATCACTAAGGCATCTGCGTTATCTTGGAAGTAGTCGATGATTTTTGCAAAATCCAGCACTGCTTTGGGGTAGTCCTCGTCATCAAGATGATATTCGGGGATTCGCACCACGCCAATCAGTTTCCGATCTTCCGTCTTATAAAGGTACGCATCAAACGTGTTCGAATCGTCTGTTTGCCAAAGCTTTGGTCCTAGGGGGGGAACGAACGATTTTCGCGCGCCCAAAGCAAAGGGATTGGAGGCTTTAAGATAAACTCGGTCTTGATCAGAACCGTACGCAAGCATATTTAACGAAGGGAGATGTGCAACGTCACCCCCTCCCAAATTTAAATGCTTCACGTCCTGAATGGGAAAATAATGAACTGCCTCAGGCGTATCGTTCCACTGCAATTGCACTGTATGAGCAACCGTATCTCCTTGGGGCATTACCGTTACATTGACGGGGCCATGGGGAACGGTGTAGCCACTCGACGCCCTTCGGGAGGTGAGCGCCATCTCGGCCAGGGCTCGGTCGGTTTCTGGAATATTCGCTGGAATTTGCGCCTGTACGGCGGCTAAGGCCTCGGTAATGGGTTTACCTTCAAACTGGAGCAACTCGTCCCCCACATCAAAAGGGAACGACATCACCGGAAGTTTATCCCGATCAATATAAGCGATGAATACGCGACCTTCGGCCGAGCGAACTGAAAACGGCAATGTGGCTGACTCGGTACTAAAAAAGCGAACACTGACGTGATAGTCTTTTGTCGAATAAATAAATTGTTTGATGATTTCTTTGACCACGTTTTGGGCTTGAGGAGAGTTTTGTTTGAGCTGTTCGGCATGGGCAGTCACTGCGGCCAGTGCCGATTGGTAGGCGGAATCTACCGTCCATTGCGCGTACGTTTTTTTCCATTCGCGGGGTGCGTATTCGGATTCGTAAATATTTTTTAAGACGGCTAGGTTTTCTTTTAACAAATCGGCCGGCGTTCCTTGCGCGTGAACCGATCGCGCAAAAATTGCGGAAACAAAGAGCAGAATCAACGAAAAAAGTTTACAGGTTGTAGTTTGCATTTGGTACTCCCAAGTTTATTCCTAGGCAAACCACTACTTGAGGGACCCTGTTTTGACAAGATTAATTAATCTTCATTTGTTTATAAAATAATTCGTGTATCAAATCAGAAGCAGGTTCTTGGTCTACAAGCTACTTCAAGCTTTAGAGCGACACGCTTGGGGCCACAGCGGCTTGGTCGTGCGGCAAAGCTTCGGCCTGTCCATACCCAACAGCCTCAAGCTCGAATTGCACTGCGATTTGCTCAAGGGCTGCGGTCAAACCAAAAGCATCGGTCAACAGGACAAAGTCTCGATTTGCTTTACTTTCTTTAAACGATCCTTCGACTGCAATAAATGCTTCTTCGAAATGCACCTGCTCGCTTTGAACGGTATCGGTAAACTCTTTGGTTCCGGCGGGCAAAAAGTCGGGGCCGTCAAAAGCGCGATTAAGTGCTTGCTTCATTTTGCGTAGCTTTTTCATGATTTCGTGATTTTCTTCGATCTCTTCCGGACGCAAAAAAACAGTCCACACACTTTTAAGCGGTTCTAAAAAATATCCTAGCGCATCGCGATCAAAGGCGTCCCCCGCATCACGGTTTAGGGGAATCACTAGTCCCGTTTCAATCGCTTGGTTGAGCGGTTCACGGTGGGTAAAAACCACTTGTAACGCACTCATCATTTTGGACGACTTTACATTGCCCATTTGATGTTTCAGTACGGTCAATAGCTTGGGAATGGCTTTCAGCTCATTCAAGGAATCGCAAAAATAAAACTGTTTAAACTCCGTGATAAATCCATTTGCGAATTGAATTTTTCCACCTTTTTCCAAAATTTCTAGTTCGACGATGGGCGCCGCACTCACGGGGGTGATTTGCGGGTGATTCTTTAACAGTTCCCGCAGACGGGTTTCAATGTCCGCTGGGCTGACTCCGGCAATTCGGTGCTCTTGAACCCCAAGATAGGCTTGCTCAGGGTCCCAAACAAGTTCCGCAAAAGCCTGTTTTTGTGCAACAACGTCGGAAGTACGTTTCCACGAAGGTAATTTAAACGCTTTGTTCCGAAAAACACGATGAAAAATTCCCATCTCAATAGGGTTTGCATAGACTTCGTCGGTCAGACCTTTTTGGGCATCTAACAGAGTGGCCAAAGCCAGCTCAGAGTTTACGGATGGCATTACCGGCAGCAACCGCGCCCCTGATCCTGCCGCCCAAATGATCTGTTCGCCTTTTTGAACCAACTTCTGGATCAAAAAAACCGCCGCTGAACCTTCGCCAAAAACAATTACCGGTGTAGTGCTCATAAAAATCCCCCTGACCCCCTCCATTAAACACGACCAGGGGCATGAGCGTCTAGCCTTATTTTACTGGAGGACTTGCGCCTTGCGTTGGGACTTGGACTAAGGCTGGACAAACGGTATCCGGACAGGGAACATCGATTCTCCTCTGCCCCCCTTCTTCTACGTCCCAACCCGGGCCCCTAGAAAGCCCGGTAGACCTTAGGCGAACAGATGCATCCTTGATCCATTCAGAAAAGTGAGAGACCTGGGTATAAAGCTCCTCGCCTTGACCGTCCACATTTACATTGCCATGGCACACCCCCAGAATCCGATTTCCAGTTGGAGATGTCCAAAAAAGTGGGCCACCGGAGTCCCCTTTTGTTGGAAATGCTTTTCCATTAAAAACTACGGAAAGATCATCGGGAAGAAACACCTTACTTCCCCTGATACCCATTGCCTCCGTCAGTGTACATCGAGAATCTTCACAAGGACCTACGCCAGCCGCGCGCAGATCGTGATCCAACGCATTTGAAGTGCTGATTTCTTCAAGCGATAAGTTGGCCTTCTGAAAGCCCTCGGGCAGACCCCCATTAAAATAAAGGAGGGCAAGATCCGAAAAGCGTGTCTCCTCTGTTTGCCCCGTGTAGTGATAGGTCAGCGGCACCTCAAACGCACGGACACTCCTTTTTTGTACTCCCGCTTGGCCGGGATGAGTTCCAAAAATAATATGGAAAGCCGAATAACTTTTCACACAATGGGCGGCTGTTAGAACTAAATCAGAATCAATTATGGTCCCCGTGCAAACGAGCAGCCGACTTGGATCAGGGACGACCGGAGGAAAATAACCGCCGCCGACAAACATCAAGTTGACCGTCACTGTCGTCCGGGCAATTTCTTCGGAATCCCCTACCGGATGGCCATTTTCGATGGCAAAGCACCACGAACTAATGGTGATGATGATGAGAATCGCTCGTTTGATCATCACCGAACCCCAAATAGTTTTTACAACTGTGTTCAAGCTTGAAGCCAAAGGTCATCGCTTGTTTACAGGAATCGATCACGTCGTCTTTTTTAAAGCCTGTCTCAATAAATTTTTCATATTCGGGCTTTCCGGAATAGTACAGGTCGGCCGCGTACACATTGATGGGATAGGTGTAATACATTGGTACTTTTCGGATGTAACAAATCCCTTCGGTTGTGGGATATTGTCTGCACGCTCCGCTTTTATAGGTTAAGGGAGTGATCCAATCGCTAGGCATATTATTTTTTTCTAGGTCTAAGTGACTTGCATTATGCCTGGGATCAAGCACTACACACTGCTCACTTTTGCCAAAATACTTTTCCCACGTTTCGATCGGGGTAGGTTGACGATTAAAAACACCAAAGCCACTGTCCAATACATATTCTTTTCCATTGACTAAAACATAGGGCGCTACATGGTAAGCCCACTCGCCATTTTCATCGGCCTCGCCGAGCGCGGTAAAATGAATAAAAACTTTCCCCAATTGAACGTTCGCTTTCCGTGCAATGTCAAACGACCACACTTCAGCCCGATTCGCACAAATGGACTTTGAGGTCGTCTCTTTGCTTTCCATGTCCATCAGTTGTTGGGCTTCTTGAAGACTTCCTAAATTGGTTACCTGATAGTTGAAATCGGACTGGAAGCCCGCTGGCTGGAGCCCAGAATCCACTGTTTGCGCATTGGGTTGCGCGTGAGCGGTGGACAACCACAATCCTCCTGCAAAACCGCCAAAAAGTAAGGTGAGCGAGGCCAAGGTGCAATTCAAATACGGTGCATTCGTTCTCATGGTGCGCGAGTTTAAATTATTCGTATTTAAAAATCAACGAGAAAAATTGTCACGGCTCACTTTTTCAATACTGACGGGGGTAATGTATTTATACACATTTAAAGTTTACTTCTTAAATGATTTATGTTAACTCTTTCCGCGATGAAAACTCCTTCCCAAAAAACATGGAACGCCTTGGCCTTGACCACCTTCTTTGCCTTCTGCTTGAGCATTTCTTCCGCGAATGCGGCACACGACAACGGCAAAATTCAAATGGCCATAACGGTAGACGATTTACCCGACCACGCAGAACTTCCCCGCGGTTGGAGCTTTAACCGGATTAAAGATGGCTTTATCAGTGCATTTGAAAAGCACAACATCAAAGGAGTATATGGCTTTGTAAACTCCGCCGTCATTAAAAATGACCAACCCGAACTCATCCACATTTTAGAGGACTGGAGGGCTGCGGGGCATAAGCTTGGCAATCACACTTTTTCGCATCCCGATTACGCGACGACCACTTTTGAGGACTATACCAAGAATATTTTAGACAACGAAGAAATTTTAGGAAAACTCGCACCCCCGTCCGAATACAAGTTTTTTCGCTTCCCTTTTTTAAGCGAAGGCAACACTCTAGAAAAATTCAATTCTCTCCGCGATTTTTTGCACGCTCATCAATACACCGTCGCTCCCATTACGACGGACTTTCAGGACTGGCGTTGGAACGACGTTTTTCCAAAATGCACCCTCCATGGTACCCGATCAGAACTGCAATGGCTTAAAGACCAATACCTAGCCCGCGCCAAGGAGGACATTTCCCGCGCCGAATCCGACATGACTTTTCGCTTTAACCGTCCCGTAAAACATGTGCTTTTAATGCATTTTGGTGCCTTTGATGCCATGATGATCGACCAACTTCTGAGCCAATACGAACAAATGGGCATTGAGTTCATTTCACTCGAAGACGCATTAACCGACCCCATATATAGGGACGATGGGCCACCCGCTCTGCCTGGTACCCTTCGCTCGCTCTCAGAGCGCGAACTTCAAAAAGACCCTACATTGACTGATACGCCACTGGACCAAAAAACCGATCAAGAAGAAAAAGACGAGGACCTCAAATTTCAGAAAATGTGTAAGGGTGGATTACGCAGCATTTTTCGGCGATGAAAAGGGGACTCACCGCAGTCTCGTCAACTCTGTTAGGTACTCGATTACCATCCCGAAAACAGTTCCCAATACTCCTTAAGTTTTTTTATACGATCCCGAATTTGTTGGAATTCTTCACGAAGCTTTGGAAACTGGGGATGCTTTTTATACCCATCCTCCTCAAGAGAATACTTCTCGTCAATAACTCGCATGAACTCAATGAAATGCTGTAGAAAAACTCTGACATCCTCTTCCTTCATCAGCACATCAAAGTGCGTTGTGACCAGGGCAAAAGTGCCTTGGATCGCGTCATGAAGCATAATATCTACTGGATGAAAGGGATCGTGCTTTCGAAAATATTCAAGACAAAGTTCCGCATAAACATGATATATGCGAGGATAGGCCACTTCTACAGGTTCATTTTTTACTAACTCAATTACTTCTTTTAAGCGGCTATGGTTACTCATTTGATAAACCTCACAATATTAAAAACAGGGCTTGGGTTTGGCAATTCTTGCTTAACGGAGGGCGACCGAATCCCTCGAAATCCTAGGCCACTCGCAACATCCCCAAGAATTTGGGTATCTGTATAAGCTTTCGTATTTTTCACACCGTCCTGAAGGAGAGCGTCGACTTTATAATTTGCGCCCAATGCTTCCAACGTCTTCGGATCTCCTAGATCCAAAAAATCACTTTCACTAAATGGGCGAGCTGCCACAAAAGCCGGTTCTTTTTCAAGTCCCGACTCAATTTTCGCAATCCCCTCCGCCTCCAAAATCTCCGCTTTGGAAGCGCCCTTGGCTTCAACTGAATAAAGCGCAGCTTCGCCATCTTCACCACCAATCGAAAATCTACCTTCGCTTTTAATCATACCGCTATGGGTTGCATACACTCCTTCTTCCGAATTAGCAATCCATTCGCCCGCTGAATAATGAAATCGCCCTTCAACTTGGTTGCGCTCAAAGATCAAAATTCTGCAAGGTTTTGCGACGAGTCCACCTGCTGCGGCGGAAATCCACGCTTCAAATTACCAGCGTTTAAAGGCGCGATGCAGTTCTTCTTTACTCGATAAACTTGGCTCACTCTCAAAATAAGTTCGGATGTATAATACTAAAGTCCGCTCAATCTCGGCAGTCTTTTCGGGCAGAAAAATGGTGAGTCTTTTAAGGCGTTCTTGGACGGTCAGCCCCTCATCCTTTAGCCTAAATCGGCGTTCCCGAATACCGAGCCGATAAACTAAGAGTTTATCGACGGGCGCATGCTGCGCCCTCTTTAAACTCGACAAAATCTTTTTAACCACCCCAATAAAAAAAACTAAAACTAACCCTAAAGCGATTACGCCATAAAACGAAAACCGGTTTTCTTTTTCGGGACCAATATCTGAAACAATCCATAGCGTCGGATCTACTCGTAACCATTGGTGTGACTGGGGATCTTGGTACTCGACCCAAGCGTGGGCATCTGCCCATTCAAATGTTAAAAGATGAAAATAAGGATTCCACTTTCCCCCCATAAATCCTACGGCAACTCTCGAAGAATAGCCCGAAAGGGAAAGTAAAGAAGCCAATGCCGCCGAAAAATGTTCGCAAAAGCCTTCTTTGCGATGAAACAGAAACTCGTCCAGCGGTGTTGTAGAAGTAAGGGGTCCGGGCGCAAGCGTGTACCGGAAGTCCGACTTCCACCAGTGTTCAATCGTTTTAAGTTCGACGTCGAGTGAAGCTCCTTTTTGATGGGTACCCAGCCATTTTGCTGTTTTAGGCGCTTGTGCTCGGCTGAATTGCGGCCCAGAAAACGAGTTTGTATAGTGCAAGCCGTCTTGCGTAGAAGAAAATACTGCCGTTTTAAAGTACAAATCATCCGCGGTCGGTGGATGGTCTACGTAAACTTGAAGAGCGCGTTCGTGGGATAGCTTCAGTTCACCCATTTTTGCTGGGTTAAGATCAACACCCGGTCCAAGTTCATTGAAGAAAAGGCTTGGAAAAAGTAGCTGTACCGCAACGTAAAAACTTCCAAAAAATGCTCCAAGAACAAAAAGCGATCGCAACTGG
>CAIMNF010000051.1 GCA_903842755.1 Oligoflexia bacterium | reverse complement strand
TCAATTAAGCGATTTTTTAACGTTGGCTAAAGCAGTAGGAAAAATAACCTGCGCTGATTCAATTCCCAACGGTTTAGAAACAAGTAGCTTTCCAGCGGTCGTTCAATTGAATATCAAAGCAAATTCTATACTTGCCGATGGAGCGATGTGTACCGGAACACTCATTGGCAAGGGAACGTTACTTACTGCTGCTCATTGCGTAGATTGTGACGGCGGAAAATCTGCTGTCCATTCGAAGAACGTTAATTTTAATTTTAACAATGAAACAATCGAAGGTGAATCGATTATTTGTCATCCTGGCTATTTTAAAGAAGAAGCAACGAGGGGTGACACCGATATGGCCATCATCCTCTTTGATCCCCAAAGCATCAAAAAACCGCCCGTTTATCCTAAAATAATGAACAGATCGCCGAAGTTAGGTGAAACCGTGACCCTAGTTGGGTACGGGAGAAATGACGAAGAAGCCATTCTCATCACAGGTGCGGGTACAAAGAGAGCAGGATCTACAACACTAACGAAAATCGATGAAACAAATGGCGTCTTAAACACTCGTGGATATTCAAAATCACTAGGTGTTTCAGTCTTTAATTGGAATGGAAGGCCAACCGGAAAAAATGTTGGGACAAGCTTTGGTGACTCGGGTAGTCCTATGCTGAGTAGTGGCGGAAACATTTACGGAGTATTAAGTGGCGGTCCTGCGGACAAAGGAAAGAATAAGGATATTCCAACACAAACGTCGGTGTTTGTCTCAAGCTCTGGCCAGTTTTCCCAAGATTTTTTTGCAATTGCAAAAATTATGGGTGCGAATTTTGAGTTCACTTCCAAATAGGCGTTAGATTAGACGATTGCAAACTGCCCCCTCACTCTGCTGACGCCAAAGGGGAAGTTACGCTCTTTTTGCGATAAACACGTAGATTAGTCTCATTGCACCCTGTGCTAAATTGTGAAATTCGTCGAATATACCGTTTTTAAAGAGATTTTTCGGTTTTTTCAGCACAGTTGGGGGGCAGTTATAATAGGTTTCAATCCGAAGTTTAGCGCTCTTTTCTATTTCGAGCACGTCCCGAATCATCACGCTAGTTTTTTTTTGTTCATGCGGGTAAGTACATATACCATGAAGTTTATCAATCACCTTCAACATATTTCCTGGAGCGACCTGGAGTCATGGGTAGGTTCGCGCGTTCTTCAGCGCGGAGAAAACTATTTTAAAAATGACCTTGTGAAAGACTTGGTCACCTGCGCGGAAGGCATTCTCGCCACCGTTTCTGGAACAGATGCCTACATCACGCTGGTGACTTTTACCGAAAACGCCGGCGAGCCAAAACTAAGCTCTCGTTGCACCTGCCCCTATCGGAGTAGATGCAAACACGCAATTGCTACTCTGTTTGCCTATCTAGATTCGATCAAACAAGGAAATGATGCGCCTGAAATCAAATTGTCCGATTTTCGATTAAGGCGCCTAAAAGAGGGGCCCCGTCAAGACGATCTCGAAGACGAGTTTGAAGGCTCACCTTTTTCTACAGATCCATTGAGCGAACTCACTGTTTTTTTAAAAGCAGAGTCAAAAGAATCCCTTATTGAAATCATCACCCAATTCGCTACTCAACACCCTGAACTACGGCTCGATCTTTTGGATCGGTCAAGAATCGAGGCTGGAAAAACGAGGGAAATCGCGTCCAGCATAAGAAAAGAAATCACTTCAATTACGTCATTTTCGACAGGGCAAAGTCATGGGTCCGATGAAGGATCTCAGGCTAATTTCAGTCGGGTCAAGAAAAACCTCACCAATCTGATGAACTTCGGGGCCCATGACTTAGTCATCGAACTTACTCTATTTTTACTGAAGCGTGCAATTCCCTACATTGAGACCGATGATGATGATGGGGATTCAGTTTCGCAAATTTCAAGTTGTTTGAAAATTGGGTTCCTTGCCATTAAAAAAAGCAATTGGTCAAACTACGAAAAGCTTCTTTTTTTATTGAACGCCCAATTCGAAGATGATTATCAACTTTGCCGCAAAGCCTCTGAAGTCATTGATCGAATCAATGATGTAGCGTCGTGGTCAAAAGTAGCCGACTACTTCCACGAGAAGCTAAAGCACTTTCCCCTAAATGAGGCCAACGAGAATGGTCGTAGCCTCTTTTATAAACGCGATCAACTCGCCCACCTCGTCGCCGACGCGTTAAAAAGAGCACACAGATCCGACGAGATTCTCACCCTTTACGAATCAGAAGCAAAAGCCACTCATCGCTGGGACATCCACTTCGGAATGAAAACAGGAAGCACCAGCGGACCAACATTTTAGCCTAAGAGTCAATACCCCAAAGGCTAATCTCGAAATTCACTCCTCCCACTAGAAATCACCTCTCGAACAGCCCGGGCTAACAGGCGATGTTCCATCTTTCCCTCGGCTTGATCAATTCCACGAGCAATCAGAAGCGCTCCCTTTTGCGTTCGAGGATCGGCATTCACGAGTTGAATGACCGATTGGTGGTCACCTTTGACCTCCTCGATCAAACTAATTTTTACTCGAGTGGCACTTCCGCGATACGCACCCACTATTTCCATGTTCCGATAGACCCGGTAGCTACTATACCGTCCAAACACCATTGCCCGCTGGGATTCGTTTAGGTTTTTAATTAGTTTTCGCTGTTGTTTTAGCGAAATGACTAAATTTACGGGAAGCTTCTCTTTTTTATACTGTCGCTTGTATTCGTCCCGATTAAAAAAAGAAAGCGGTGCCTGACCGTTTCCAACCGCTTCCGAATTCAACGCAACAGAACAGAGAACACCCGCATCAGCTTGCGAAAAAACGACAAAGACAAAAAACAAAAAAATTAAACTAATTTTCATAAACGCAGCCGTCAAGGTTAGTTGATCAAAATACCTGCGTCAACTTTATTTACATTTAGATTATTTAATCAATGAGAAACATTCACATACGCAGCCTGCATGGTTCTCCGAAAAAGCCTTCCCGTCTCTGGCTCAAGCTGTAACAAGTGCAACCAGCCATTTTCCACAAGCTCTCGGACCACTTGGTGTTTTGCGATTATTTGTTCAAGCGCCTCACGAGGCGCTTCAATCACCACACTTAACCTTAAGGGCTCATGAACAAACTGCCGCCCGTCATGGACCGATTGCAGGGGCAAGCCAATTCTTAAATCTCCCCCGTTCCCCTCACACACTCCCGCTTCGTTCACCAAATTGTGCAGAATTTTGTTTCCGGATCCAAACACCTGGGGAGCCATCACGGAGGCATAATACTGAAGATTAATCCAATGGGTCACGACCATCGGGGCGGTCATAATCAGTTCCAGGGTTTTATAACCCTGCTTCTGATCGCTGATCCAATGATAATCGTGCAAAAAAGAACGTCCTTGTAAATTTACTCCAACCGTCCGGTCCCTTGGAGCAACTACGAAGCAAGCATTTCCCGCAAGTCCCCACTCCGGCCGAGTCTCGGACCAATCCGTACTTCGGCGCTTTGCTGGCGGAGCAACTAAGGGTGACCTCAAACTCAAGCGTTCTTGCTGCGTGTTTTTACTCGCAATGCGAACCTGCGCTATAATTTCCATAAGCTTTAAGTGCTGCGTTTCTTCCCGTTGGTCCGGCATTTGGTCGGGAGGATAAAAATAGACTTCATCGGTTACCGTTTCGTGAACGGCCGCAATAAATTGAGTGTGCTCTGGTATCACCATTCCCTTTTCCCGAAGGCCTGTACGAACCGACGTCCGGTTCAGCAAAT
This sequence comes from Oligoflexia bacterium, assembly GCA_903842755.1. Lineage (GTDB taxonomy): Bacteria > Bdellovibrionota > UBA1018 > UBA1018 > CAIMNF01 > CAIMNF01. The sequence continues at coordinate 5,935 of CAIMNF010000051.1, read as the reverse complement.
CGACTAACAGTCGTGCGTTCACTTCTCCGGAATGCCCCCCACATGCCCCACACTCCAACGAGGAGCCAAACGCATTGTTTACGGTGTGACTGCCGTGCCCCACCATCACTACAAATTCCGCAAATCCTTCCGTTAATCCCATATGGGTTAAAACAGAGAACAATTGGTCAATAATTTGATTTGGTGACACCGAGTTCTCTAAACTCAAAACGGTTCCTGTCCTTGAAAACCGCCCAGGCACCGCGGCCTTTTTAAATCGCGCGCCCAAATTCCGAAGGGTCATTCTGATGACTCGTTCAATATAAAGGGCTCCAAATAGCTCGACATAAAGAAACGAGGAGAGGGTATTTTTTCGAAGGTTTCTAAAATAATTTAAAATCTGATTCCACGCAATGCGCCCAAGCACTTTACGTCGATGATCGGCTTGAGGGGCCTCCGTGACCACGAAAGCTGGCTTTAATAAAACAGGATACCGTGCCGCGCGTCTCGACTCTTGCAAGCTCACCTGTTGAAACGCTAATCCAAAGAATCCGGCAAACCCACGCGTCTGAATCCGTGGATTGCTTGATTCTATATTCCTTCGCAACACTTCCGACCTTACATCAATACAAAAAACCATCTGCGCGACAGGAGCCTCCTTGTTTGCAGTTGGCGTTGAGGTGGACAATTTTTTACTTAACTCTTTTTGAAACACCAGTTCTTGTTCAAGTTGTTCGGATTCCTTCTGCAGCGCTTGAGCTGACAAAATCTCTCCTTGTTTTTTAAACTGATCAAATGAGTTCTTCCAGTCAATGACCTGCTCACGCTCAATTTTTCCAGAATAAAAAAGTTCGTAGTCGCAAGCCATTCGGGCCGCCAGTAAGTCAATCAGCGTTGCATTTGAATCCACTTCTTGACCCAAATTTCGTTGCCATTCGTAATATTGAAACTGCGAGGCCCAACCTAACACACTGGCCAAAAGACGCTCCATATATAAAATTTGGTGCGAAGGCTCATTCACTCCAATCCGCACAAGAATTACATCAATCGCCTGCTGTGCACTTAGGCCTTGCAGCTCGGTCAAATCGGGATGCGCCGCGATCCACGCCTCCCAAAATGTTTGATCTTGCCACGGAAACCTGGAAATTGCTTGGCGCTTATCCAAATAGCCCGCGCAATATTGAGCAAGATCAAAGATGACTCCTGAATTTATTTTTGGATTCTTTAATCCAATAAACTCGCTCAATGTGTTCACCTTTGGCTCAGTGGAGTCGCCAAATCCCAGAACCTGCGATAGGTGAAGGACGGTGGTTCCAAACGGTTGGTCGCGCAGGAACCAAAAGGGATTTACGGCAACGGTGTTTTGGAGCGGCCAAGTAGGCGCCACGATCTTTAAACTTTGCGCTACTTCTTTTTCGGTGTTCTTTGCAGATTCGTTATCTGTTATTTTTGGAGGGGTGTTTTTCGCCGGACTTAAAATACCCAATACAAAACTCAAAGATCTGCGTCTTTTCTCTTCGTTCCACAACCACAGGTAGATCACTTTTAAAATTCTCGTTTTCGGCTCCAAGAGCAGTTCGCTCAACAGGAAGCTTGCAAGAAAAATGAGCCCCGCTAAACTGTAGCCCACGGTTAAATACGGGGTTAGCCTAAATTCGGGATCGGGCCCAAGTCCTGCGCTCAGCAAATAATGATGGACTTGATATTCGGCACCACCGCAAAGCACTAAGGCAATCCCTAGCCCAAGGCCCACTTTGATTATAAATGAACTGCTTATTTTTTCGCTCTCCTGCCGAGAAAAATGAAGTCCTTGAGCAAACCCCAACCACAAAACACTTCCATAGGCAAATTCGGGCGCATATTTTCCGTCCAAGCAAAATAGCCCGACTCCAAAAATAAGCACCGCAATCGCGGCTTCCGTAAGCAAGTAATTAAACGGAGGAGCCGTGGGAGTAAATTTAATCTTTTTGGACTCATTCACCAAAAATCCGGTACTGAGAAACGCATGCGCTTTATAAAAGCTGTGCGCCAGAATGTGATAAAGGGCGACCGAATAAAGCCCAAGTCCACAACAGAACATCATCACCCCCATTTGGCTAATGGTAGAATACGCAAGCTTTTTCTTAATATCATTTTGGGTGATCATGACCAGGGCGCCGAAACAAGCGGTAAACGCCCCCATCACTGCGACCATGATTTGCGAGCCTTCACTAAGCACCATCAGCGGGCTAAGGCGAATCATCAAAAAGCCGCCTCCGTTAATAATGCCTGCGTGCATGAAAGCCGACACAGGCGTAGGCGTTTCCATCGTCTCTGGCAACCAAAAGTGAAATGGGATTTGAGCCGATTTGGTCATTGCCCCTATGGCAAACAAAAAACAAATCCAATTCAAATTTGGTGTGACGTTAAAGCCTTGCGCGCGGACGATTGCAAATAAGGGCTCAAAATCCAGTGTGCCAAACGTTCGATACGTCAAAACGGCCGCACCAATCAACGCAGCATCACCTAACCTACTTACCAAAAACTTTTTCCAGGCGGCTTGTACTGCCCGAGGTCGTTCCGGGAAAAAAAGAAGGAGGCGATGGAGCCCCATGCTTGTGCTAAACCAAAGGACGATCAGCATTCCCAGATTTCCGGAGAGCACCATCAGTGAGACCGACAAAAAGGTAAATGCAAGCCATTGATAAAAATAACCCTGCCGTTGCTCGCCGTTTAGGTAACGAAGTGAATACCGTCCTACGACGGCCGTAAGGACTACGATCATTGAAAGCAGGAGCGCGGAAATAAAATCAAATTGAAGGATAAAGTTTAACATAGGGCTAATCTACGTGATATTTTTCATCAAATAAAATAGATAAATCTAGTGCTATCTATCGGTTTATCCGATATTCTCTTTTCTAGTATGGAAAACTTAAATTACCACCACCTTCACTATTTTTGGACGGTATGCCGTGAAGGGGGCTTTACGAAAGCAAGTGTAAAACTAAAACTTTCCCAATCTGCGGTGAGCGAGCAGGTGAAACTACTAGAGGATCACCTCGGGCAAAAGCTAATTGCAAGGACGACACGAACTTTTGAACTGACGGAAGCGGGAAAGGCCGCCCTTCGTTACGCGGATACCATATTTTCGACCGGCCAGGAACTCCTCGATTTTATGAAACATCGGCCGAGCATCAATCAACAAGTGCTGCGCATTGGCGCACTCGGCAGTCTTTCAAGAAACTTACAGGTAGCCTTTCTTAAGCCAATCCTTGGGCAAGAAGCGGTGACGTTTTCTGTGACCGTCGGCGACTCTAAACGCCTCATTAAATTATTAAAGGAACATTCGATAGACATTGTCCTTTCAACCTTTCCTGCGCCCGAGGAATCCTCGGGCGAACTGTACACGCATTTACTTTCCCAAAGTCCGCTCTGCGTTGTTACCTCCGAACCAAAACTAAAGGGCGACCTCGATACCCTTCTCAAGACGCAAAGAGTTTTTTTACCTTCGTCCTCGCTCGAAAGTCGATCGGACTTTGATCATTACGTGGAATCCCATTCTATAAAACTAAACATCGCTGGAGAGGTCGACGACGTAGCTCTCCTCCGAGTATTGGCCTTGACAGGCAAGGGAATCGCCGTCGTACCGCGCCTTGGTGTGCAAAGTGACATTGAGAGTAAAAACCTAAGCGTTCTTCACGAATTTAAAAACATCAAGCAGCGTTTTTATGCCATCACCCGTCAGAAGCGATTTCCAAATCCACTGATTAATGAAATCGTTCGCTCTTTACGTTAAGTAACGTCAAAACATTTCCGGTCGCAACTTTTTTGAAATCCCCTTAAACTAAAAAGGATGAAGAAACTCTATTTTGCTGCCGCGTTGAGTACGTTAGCTCTTTTTATTCCGCACCTCACTTGTGCTCGAACCCAAAGGTGGACTGATTATCCCATTCAAGCGGGAAATCACTATTCGGATGGGGGCGGTGTCGTGAACGGAGCCCTTCATTGGATTGGCGGTGGCCCCTTGAACATTCCCGCACAAGAAGCACAAAGCCTGCAATTTTCATTTAAGTTTGGTTCGAATGCGTCGTACATCAGCCAAGCTCCGGTTAATCAAAATGCCATCAATAAACTTTGGGGAAGCAGTGACTGCGGCCGCAGCGACCCTACACGAGACAGCGTACGCGTCGGCTGGCATTGGGATCCCAACCTTCAGAAAATCGAACTTGTCGCTTACGTGGATTTCCTGAATCAACACGAATACCAACACTTGGCCTATGTCGACCTAGAAAAAGAATACAGTGCAAAAATTGCGCTCGAAAATGGCGATACCAGTCACTTTGTTTTCACTCTTGATTCTGAAAGAGTCGTAATGACCCGCCATTGCAATCATCACGGAATTCACGGCTACGAGCTTTTTCCCTATTTTGGCGGAGTAGAGGTAGCTCCTCACCGGATTGACATTAGTCTGAAACGGGAATAATCCGCCCAAAATAACTTGGCTTGGGGAGTGACGGATTCTTGTTAAAAAAACGAAGAATTCCTTGATTTCTGAGTTTACAGGCCGGACACCCTTGGCATCCTTCTTTTTCTTTACCCTCATAACAGGTGACTGTGGTCTCTAACAAATAGTTCAGCACACCTAGAGATTGGCCAAACTCCATCGTTTCCTCTTTTGTCATGGCAACGAGCGGGGTCACAATCTTAAACTCGGGCTGATCTAAATCAATTCGTAAGATTTCTTCCATTTTGTCCATATACGTGCGACTACAGTCTCTGTAGCCACTGTGCGCCCCCTCTACCCCGATGACGCCCATGTAAATTTCTTTTGCTCCAAGAGAGTGCGCATGAATCGCCCCAATTCGCGCCATCAATCCATTTCGGCCGACCACCAAGGTATTCGGAGGAGACCCATCGGCCTGACTGATCTTCATCCGTTTGTCTAGGAGCGCATTCTCGGTAATTTGGTTCAAAAAACCTAATTCTAAAACAATTTGATCTACCCCCCAATCGGAACAAATCTTTGCTGCTCTCTCTATTTCAATCGAATGCCGTTGCTGATAAGAAAACGTAACGCTCAAAACTTCGGAACGTCCAAATTTACGGATTGCCTCTGCAAGACACAACGCAGAGTCCATCCCACCGGATTGAATGACCAACGCTTTTTTCAGGATCATCTCCGCTCTCCTCGTAAACTCTCCATTAAGTCCAAATATGTTTTTGACTCGTGATCGTTAAATAGGGCGAATTCTTTCTCTATTTTTAGCAGGGGCGTGATCGCCCCCTTTAAAAACTGCTGCAATAAGACGGTCAAGAGAGTCTCGGCATTTTTTTCATTTACCCCTAACCATCCGAGCCGCTCGTCGGCATACAAAATCGTAAACCCATGAACGAGCGACCAACACATCAGTGCAAGTTGATAAGAATCACCCTGCCCCAGAAGAGCCTTATTTTTGTTCTTTTTCTGGCAACTTTCCACCATATCTCTGACCACCACAAAGCTCTTCACGGCTGCTAATGCTAAGTCGGGCTTGTCCTGCCTTGGGTGAACTTCCGAAGTCATCATCAGCTTAAAGTGTTGAGGGTACTTGAGCCCCATTCTAAAATAAGCAAGTCCACACCCCAAATACATCTGCAATGGATCGCCCTTCGCGCCCTCAATTGCTTGGAGCATAAACTGCTTTTTAATTTCAAACCCTTGTTGACTGATGGCCGCAAGGAGCTCGTCCTTGTTTTTAAAGTGCCTGAACCGCGCGGCGGAACTTACGTTTACCGAACGGGCCAATTCCCGCATCGAAAGCTGACTGGGAGGGGTCTTTTCTAACATCTTTAACGCGGCATCGATCAACGCTTTTCTAAGATCCCCATGATGATATTCCGCTTTGCGCATTTTAGCTTTGCGCATTTTAGCTTTGCGCATTTTAGCTTTTCCCTTTTTTGCTTTGGCTTCAGGGGATCCCGAAGCGCTATTTATTTT
>CAIMNF010000050.1 GCA_903842755.1 Oligoflexia bacterium | reverse complement strand
TAATAATTTCAAACATTTGGCGTTTTTACATTCTCAGGAGTGAGATTGAATCGCACGTTGCAGTTATTACCCTCACCCCTGAGCGGTGTTTTGTTTTTAAAAGCTGTTCCAAGGGGCTCGTCGGTTTTGGTGATGCTTGGCTTTAAACTTTTTCGGGACGAAACGGATCAGCTAATTTTGAATGTTGGTTTTCATTGAGCTCTTGAAATTCCATAAATCCAAAATCATCGAGCAGGGTTTCATTTTTTAAACCTTGTTTTTTATACTTTTCAATATGCTTCTCAAAGGCTTCAGGATCGGTTTTTTTAAGTTCTTGGTACTTTGCTGAGTTGTAGGAGCCGTTATTTTTTATAGCGCCGATCAGGATGGCGACGGGGTTGCTGGCTACGATGTTTTTATTTTTTAGGTCTAAGGCGAAAGCATCCGGGGAAAGCTGAAGATCATATTCGGAAATTTTTCCACTGAGTACGAATTCTGAAAGTTGTCGCCTACTCACCTTTCCAGAAAGTTCGGACGGAATTACAAAGCACGGTTCCTCAGAAACCAGGGTCTCTGTTGTTGTAGTATTATTCATATTAGAACTAACTACTACAGGAAAGCTTGTTACCCGTTCTGTTCCCCGTTTAGTTTCCTCTTTGTTACCCGTTTGTTTACCGGTTGTTTCCTGTTTGTTTCCTGTTTGTTTCCTGTTTGTCTACGACAGTATTATCAATTGGAGAAGGTGGGTTAGTTCCAAATTGGGATCGAAGATAACCAATGTCTCTTTGAATGTGCTCATTTTCTTCGTCATACATTTTTTGAAAGTCGTCGGCAGTAATGCGCCTATTTTTCGCTGGGCGGCCACGCCCCAGCCAGTCCGGAACAATCATAAGCAGTTCCAAGACGAAGGCTGGGCCGATTTTTTGGGAGTTTAGGAAGTGGAGCTCTTGAGAGAAAACTCTCTGATTTTACCCTTCCAACGTTAAAACTTGATCCTGCTTACCAGGCTTTGACTTAACGAGATCAGGCAAATTTTCCGCGATACAATCCTCAATCGCACGAATGATTTCCAGTTTCCAATGATCCCGCCGATACACGAAACTAATTTCGCGAGTGGGGACAGGCGCTTTAAAGGGACGTACATGTTTTTTCATTTCTGCTGCGGTGAACGTGGCAGCCATTAGCGCAGGAATCATTGTGTAGCCCTTGTTTTTTTTCACAATGGTCCGCAGCACGTCCAAACTGCCACTTTGAAAATGGATATTCTTAAATACGGTATCCCGGTGTTGGTCAATGGAGCAAAAATGCGAAATTTGTGACTTAAAACAATGACCGTCCTGCAGAAGCCACATTTCATTTTCATCTAAATCGCTGGCACTGAGAAGGTTTTTTTTCAGCAAAGGATGATGCTCCGACAAGTACAAAAAAAATGGCTCGTAATAAAGTGGGTGTTCTTTTAGCCCCTGCCCATCAAGCGGCGTCGCCAAGATCGCACCGTCCAGACCATCCCGATTGATTTCTTGTAGGATAGTCTCCGTTTTTAGTTCTTCAATAAACAGCTCGACCTGAGGATACTTTTTAGAAAACTGACTTAAAAACAAAGGCAAAAGTTGCCCCGCTACAGTAGGGATAATCCCCAAGCGGAATTCCCCAGCCACTCCGCCCCCTTTTTTCCGAGTCAAATGGAGAAGTTTTTGATGCTCCCGAAGGACTAATTTCGCTTGTTCAATAAAACGGACACCCTCGGGGGTAGGAATCACCGGCTTTTGAAGGCGATCGAATAGGACAATCCCTAGGTCGTCCTCAATTTTCTGAATTTGGTGACTTAAGGTGGGCTGAGAAATATGACACAAGAGCGCCGCTTTTCCAAAATGACGGGTTTGATCGACCGCTAAGACATATTCTAATTGGGTAACGCTCACCATAGATTACATTTTCTTTCTTTTTTTACGTTCTGTTCGTTCTATTCGCTCTGCTGGTTCCTTTGCGGCGGACAATCTATTCAATAGCTTTTATCTATATCTTAATACAAATAATCGATTTTATAAATCATTAAAACTGGGCGATAGTAGTCTTAAGGAGAACAAAAACATGAATACAATCATCAACAGTAAAATAACGGACTTTAAAGCAAACGCCTATGCCGACGGAGCATTCAAAACGGTGACTCAGAACGATTTAAAAGGAAAATGGTCGATTTTCTTTTTCTATCCTGCTGATTTTACGTTTGTTTGCCCTACCGAATTAGGCGATATGGCCGATAAATACGATGCCTTTAAAAAATTAGGGGTAGAAATTTATTCGGTCAGCACTGACACCCACTTCGTGCACAAGGCTTGGCACGATGCTTCTGATACCATCAAAAAAATCAAATATCCGATGTTGGCAGACCCCACTGGACATCTTGCCAAAGCGTTCGGGGTATACATTGAAGAAGAAGGCCTTGCGTACCGTGGAACTTTTGTGGTGGACCCTGAAGGAAGAATTAAAATTGC
>CAIMNF010000049.1 GCA_903842755.1 Oligoflexia bacterium | reverse complement strand
ATATAAGACTTCCTTTGGTGTGGGTTCATATTAATTACTTGTTTGCGTTAATGCGGTTTGTTTCCTTACGGGCGTCGTTTTCAATTTCGTCTTTTTTATTATTGGCTCGATCTTGTCTATCTTTGGTCTTTGTATTCGTTCCTGCAACTCTCCTGGCTTGGCGTTTCGTCCATCGAACCGTCTCTTTTGCAGCCGTTGAAACGTCACCCGCCGTGTTTTTAGCGGCAACACCGACGTCCTCCGCTGCGTAACTTGACCCAACACAGATTGCCCCAGCCACACTTAAACTTACTAAGACTACCCCATAACTTAAATTAACTTTATTCATATTCCTGCCTTTCACCATTTAGTAATGCAAATTCAATGCCGCTTTTTTTGCCCCATTCTGTTAGGCATGCTCTGTGCAATTCGACTGATCTATGAACTTAATGATTCTACTTAGGTTAGTCATGACGAGTTGTTTTGGAGCTGCGCAGACCGGCACAAGCACACCTTCGTTATCGCCTTTTTCCCAAGCTCCCGATTCGCCGGCCTTGGTCCAGCTTCAACAATTCAAGCCCATTTATTTCCTGATGGGAACGCCTGACACCAAAGTTCAATTTAGTTTTAAGGGGCAATTGGTCCGTACTGTGCCCTTCTATTTTGCATACACACAATTAATGATGTGGGACTTATTTAAATCGGGTGCACCCATTCGAGACGTTAACTTTAATCCAGAACTTTTTTACCGCTTGTACTTGGAAAACCACTTGAAGTCCATTGGGGTGCAATTAATTGATCTTGGTCTTTTTGAACATGAATCAAACGGAAAAGGTGGGACAAGCGCAGAGCGTTCATGGAACCGGACTTCAATCACGCTCAAATCAGGAACTAATTACTTTCGGTGGTCGTTTAAAATTTGGTACCCGTATGCGTTTAACCCAAACAGTCAAAATCTTCCGCAATACCGGGGAATTTGGGAACTGAATCTTTCCTTGCTGAGATTCTTGGGACCATTTTTTGAAACTCATGAACTTGCCTTCAGACTTTATCCGGGGGGTGTTACCTTTAATAATCCCTTTCTAGGCGGACAAGAGGTGACTCTCACCGCGCAATTAGCTTTGAAACCCCTGATGACGTCACTGGTGATTCAAATTTTTCACGGTTACGGAGAGAATCTCCTGAACGAAAATGACGAACGTTTTGCCCTGCGCGTGGGAATTGGATTCTAAAAAAAGGCATCATTTTCGACGATAGAAAATGATGCCTTCTGACTCACGCCTATTGTGAAATACTTATTTTATTTTCGACCCATTTTACTCCGCCCGCATTCCAAGCCGCAAGTCCCGCATCGGCCATTTCTGCGAACGAGTGAACCTTTCCACTCAAAGTCACTTGGTCCCGGTTCACCTTAACGTCAATCTGCCGACCTTCGGCTTCCGCCGAACGCTTCAATGCCTGTTCAATGTGCGACTTTACGTCCGCAATGAGCACTTTCTCTTTAATCACAATATTGTTGCTCACTCCGCGGACTCCCATTAATGAACTCACTGCATTCTTCGCTGCCGTTCGCTCGTAATCCCAATCGGCTTCACCCTTTAGCGTAATCCAGCCGTTTTCTATGCTAACTTTAATTCCCTTTGGAGCAGCATAGCTCCACTCCAACGCATTCAGAGCTGCCGCTGCAATCTCAGTATCCGTTTTTTCATAAGACCCCATCAGGTCCACTTCAATCTCGTTCGCTACGGCTCGCACGCCTCCGACTCGCTCCGCCGCTTCCTCAGCCATGGACCGTTCAAAGTAATGGGGTACTCTGCCCCGAAGGGTAATCACCCCGTCCTGAGATGCCACAGTAATTTGGGAATCCGTAACACTGGGGTCCCATCTTAATTCATGCACTACATCTCGTTGAATTTGGTTATCGTTTTTTTTGTAGAAATTGAACATATTTCATTCTCCTTGGTTTTGGTTAGAGTTCGCAATTTAATCTATGCAATGAATAAGCCATTTATTTAAATTAAGAAATCAAAACTAAATCTTCATCACCCTTCCGCAAAGAGTGTCTATGCTGCCGTTAACGCTTGAAAGGCAGGTAACTATGTTATGGACAATTTCAGTAGTTCTAGTTTGCATGTGGGTTTTAGGAATGATCTCCAGCTACACTATGGGGGGATTCATCCATATCCTATTAGTGTTAGCCGTAATCATGATCGCCGTCAGAATGATTCAAGGAAGACCAAACACCGGATGAGATGGATTATCCTTCTTTTGCTTATTTCTGTCGGATTTTTTTATTCCACACATTTACTCGGCTCTGCGCCCGAAGACAAAGCAGTTAGTTTAGTCAAAGAATTTATGGGTATTTTTACCTATTGAACCAAAAAGGACCAATAAAATGAACCACAGCAACTCTAATAAAAATAACAATCGTAATCAAAACCAGAATCAGGGGAATCCATCGATGAAAATACTTTTACTCGTCCTTCTCATCCTAGGCAATGCCTCTGCATTTGCAGAAGAATCTGTCGGCGGATTCGGAATTCACGGCGGCGCGAACTTCACCTACTTTGATTTCGGAACCACTATGCTTAATAATGCTAAATCAAACCAAACGGGAATCTTGGCAGGGGTTCACTTTGAAGGATTTAATTTTGCGGACATGCTTTCCGTTCGAATCGAGGGAAATTATAGTGAAAAAGGATATAAAGTCGGAGATTTTAACATCAATCATAATTACTTAGAGATTCCCGTTCTGCTTAAATTTATGCCCATGGCCGGACCCGTTGGAATATTTATTGAAGGCGGCGCGGCTGCCTCGCTTCACCTCAGCACTAGCGCGGAAGTTCAAGGCATTTCTACTAGCTATACAGATAATACGAATTGGGATTTTAGTTTAATTGGAGGTGCGGGGCTAAGCTTCAAAGTAAATCCCGTTATCATTCAACTGGAAGGACGGTACAACTATGGTCTAAGTAATCTCACCAACGATGCGGGGGTAGACGTGAAGAGTAGAACGGTTCAACTCATCGCTGGCGTTACGTTTTTGTTTATTTAACCCAAAAAAGGAGAACAGATGAATTCAGATATTATTAAAGGCAATTGGAAGGAAATTAAAGGACAAATCAAAGCTAAATGGGGAAAGCTCAAAGAGGACGATATCGAATCTCTTCAAGGAAATATGAGCCAACTTTCCGGACAACTTCAAAAAAACTATGGGTATGCGAAGGAGAAGGCGGAGAAAGAATACAAAGAGTTCACCCAAAAATTGGCGAAAAATGTGAATTCGAAAATGGACCCAACCGAGAAAGCAACTGAATTGTCCAAATGAACGATCAGGCGCGCGGTTAAATGATGAGTCAGGATATTTTCCCTGAGTACGACATCCGAGGGGCTGCAGATCTGGACTTGAATGATGAAAGTTCGCAGCTCCTCGGATTAACAGCATGCCCACCGTATATGTTTTTCTTCATAAAAGTTGAATCCATCCGAGACGCGGACACTTCAGTATCAAGGGATGGCTCACTCTTTTTTTAAGTTTAAAACAGCTTTAGTCGCTTCGTTACTGACTCTCTTTTTTGCCCGCCCCACCTCGCCATATAGCGAAGCCCTTGGCTGGATCACTGAATTTAAAAAAAATCCACAAGGAATCAGGAAAAAAGCAAATTTAGAGCACATCCTCCAAGACGCAATCTATTCTGCCGAGCCTGCTCTGGCCCTGGACGCTATTTCTTATTTCAAACTCAAAAACCTCCGAAAGCCTATCGAAGACTACGCTAGCACTGACTCTACGGGAACATCCTACCTCATTCTTGCGGCACTGTCCGAACCCGCTGAATGGGAACGCCTCTCCAAAAATTTCCTGCATCAACTTTTAGACCTGAACCGCTCCCCAGCCACCAAAATGATCCTCTTCGATCTTCTCAATCGAATGGGCTCACCCATCTCTCCAACGCGACTGGACCAATTTGCGCACCAAGAATCATCCCCGGAAGTCCGAGGGGTCATTTTGGACTATCTCCGCACTCAACTGGTTTCACGACACGATATCCACTATTTAAATTCCCTAATGCAAATTGCACGCGCCACGCAGAACTCTTATCAAATTCGCGTACAAATTTCTTATCTTCTGCAGGAATTATCCCCTCATTTTCAGAACGAACTGACGCGCCTATTCGGCTACCGGCTCCCCAGCAACGGCGCATTGCTCCATCAGCCGTTCCGATCTGCCCAAAGATTAAAAGTGGCCGTCATTTTTGGTTACAAAGACACGCGCCCTGCCCGATTTGTAGGCGACCGATACGAGCGCGCACTGCTCATTGAACGGGTGCTGAAGATGGGCTTTATTCGGTCAAAAAGTGACAGCGAACTTTTTTCGAAGCAAAAAGAGGTATCCTTAAAAATCTTGGCAAGTTCAGTGGGGCCAGATGACCAAGCAAACCGAACGAACCCATTTCAATCTTGGCAAAGCGCGCATGTTCGACACGAATTTGAGTTGGCTCTTCAAAATAGCAATTTTGTCTATTACGATGGCCACTCTCGCGAGGGAGGCGGCCCCGATTTCGCCCCTCCCCAATTAAAGAAGAATTTTCATGTAGACTACGCACGGTATACTGCAGCGAAAGCCGGCCTACGACTTATTTTAACTTCGCTTTCTAAAAAACATCGGGTGCAAACCCTCGCTCTTTTTTCTTGTAGCTCTGACCGGCACTTTTCCGCTGCAATCCACCATGTTAGCCCTCATCTGAATCTCATGACCACCCGCTCACTTACGTATTATTCAGATTCGCTACGAGATCTCACTCGTTCTTTAGAGACTCAGACCCGATGAAGTCGCCCCTAAATCTGGACTTTTTAAGCTTGGTTGATTAAACGCAATTTCCTTTTTTTTAAGGTCATCGGGGACACTCTCAGATGGATCTTCTTTTTTTCCCCCCGAACTACAGGCCGTTGAAAGTATAAATGCCAACATTACTATTTTATAAAACATATTTGAATCCCTTTCGATTTTGGTTTTTCTGCTCTACTTGACTAGATTACCCCCGTGCAGCTACGGAGACTTGAAGATTTTGTTTTTTAAATACAACAGATATCGAATTCAAACGCCATCCTTTGGATTTATATTTTCTAAATGATAGCTCAAGCCAGTTTAAATTTGTGGGACGAAGAAAAGGTGTACTCAAGTGGGGATCCCTTTTTTAAGGATCTCCTTGATTCAATCGAAGCCGCACAAAAAACCATTCTCTTGGAAGAGTACATTTTCGATCGGGATGTACTCGGAAACAAAGTCATTCAGGCCCTGACGGGGGCTGCCTCCAGGGGAGTGAATGTAAAACTGCTTTTAGATGGAGCGGGATGCTCACAATGGACATTTTTTGATGCAGAAAAAATTCGCTCTCACCGCCTAGAACTTCAATTTTTCCATCCCCTGCTCTGGCAACGTCAGCATTCCCACATTTTAACGTATTTGGACTTCAAAAAGGTGAAAGCGGGCCTGGCCCTAATGAACCATCGAAACCACCGCAAATCCTGTATCATCGATGGACAAACCGCTTACGTAGGCAGCATGAACGTCAGTGGACGTCACCTGGAAAGCGTTCTGTCTATCCGTGCTTGGAGGGACTCAGGAATGCGGATTAAAGGGGATCAACTTAAAGCTTTGACCGGTGCATTTCTGGACTCCTGGAATCAAACCGGGTCAACTTCAGTGGTAGACCCAATGCCTCTTGTGCGGCTGAATTCAACGCTAAGACAGAGGCGCGCGTCTTACCGGCAGCTTCTTTGCCGACTCAAGTCTGCTCAATCTAGAATTTGGATTACGACTCCCTATTTTGTACCGACGCTCCGATTAAAGAAGACTTTAGAAACAGCAGCAAAAAATGCGATCGACGTTACTCTTCTTGTTCCAGCTAAAAGTGATTCTAAAATTGAAAAAAGTGCAATGGAGGGAGCATTTGCTTCATTGTTGAAATCCGGCGTGAAAATTTTTGAATATCATAGTTCAATGATCCACGCCAAAATCTTAATTACTGATCATCAAGTGTTACTCGGAACCTCTAACTGGAATTTTAGAAGCCTGTTTCAAGATAACGAAGTTGACGT
>CAIMNF010000048.1 GCA_903842755.1 Oligoflexia bacterium | reverse complement strand
TTTCCCGTATTTATGTAGATCAAACTCATCCTGCAAATCTTTTAGTTGAGCTTCAGACCGGCGACTACCAAGTGGTGCCGGGTACCAAGTATGCAAACCAATGTGAAATCAAAGACGACTATTACCAGCACTATGAATGGGCGGCGCCCTTTTTAGTCTCTTTAGATAAAGTTTGCTACTTAGACGAAACCACCCACTCTCTCCGCACGGTTTTTAAGAATGTCATGGTTCCAAGCTCCTACGCGACCGCGTACCTGAGCCGCGATCAAAACTTTTATTACTTTTTGATTAATTCAAGACCCATGAACAGCAAGGGATTCATTCATCTGAAGAAAGTGCCGGTCAATCCCACGGGTGCCAGCGAAACTTTAGAACTGGTCCCCCTGGTAAACCAAATCTCGCTTTATAGCGGTCCGATGGCGATCGACCCCACGGGCACGCAATTTATTTACACCGGCGCGGATTACGACTCTAAATCAAACATCAGTACGGCAACTTTATTTCAGCTCACGGTCCAAGGCCTCATGAACCTGGTGAAAAATTCAAGCAAAGCGACGCCACTTTCCTTCGATGATTTAACCAAGGGAACGAAATTGACTTCGTTTCAGGGCCTCAGTTCTTGGATGTCGATCGGGACTCACTTTTTTTATTACTCGGAAGAACAAGGCCCGACCCAACTAAAAACTTATGATTTTATTGATCGACAAACGAAAGTCGTGAAAAAAATTAAACAAAATTTAAAAAAATGTTCTCCAGAAGCTCTCGCAGGCGACCAAGTCATTCTTCTTTGTCCGAACAATGAAGTGGCTACTGTTCTTGACGTCGATTTCTTAGAAGCCACTCCGCAGCCATGAAATTGTTTTCCAAACGAGTGGAAGAGAGCGCCCACCGCAAATTCTTACCGCTGTTCTTTCTTGCAACAGCCGCAGTTGGCTATTCCACACTTAAAAACGAAACTTTACCTTTGCTTGGCGATCGGCAGGAAAAAACGGCTGCGTCGCTTTCCAAAGAACTCACTCCAATCCAAGGGGCTCTTGAACGCTTTTCAGGGCCATTATTGAAGGGGCTTTCCGAAACCCCTTTGAACAAACCAAAAGAACGCAAAGCTCCAAATGATCCGCGCACTTCTGGCACCGCCCCCTCATCCGATGGGGAAGTCGAGGGATCCACCCAGAAATGGAACTTAAAGGATTCCGGATTAAGCGAACAAGACCTGGCCCCATTACTCAAAAAAGGAGACGTCTCCCA
The DNA here is from genome assembly GCA_903842755.1 of Oligoflexia bacterium. Taxonomy (GTDB): domain Bacteria; phylum Bdellovibrionota; class UBA1018; order UBA1018; family CAIMNF01; genus CAIMNF01. The sequence continues at coordinate 25,934 of CAIMNF010000048.1, read as the reverse complement.
AATCACGTTCTTTGACGATCACATCACTCGGGTCATCACTCCCGACGAAGCGCCAAGCAAGCGGCCCCGGCCTTTTTCTTCAATTTTTATTTCAAGCGAAAAACGAATCGACCAAATTGCCCAAGAACGCCTGGACGAAATGAACCGTCTCGACGAGGTAAATTCCGCCGGTGAGTTTGCCGAATCCGAGCTTGCCAAATTAAACCGTCTGCCCCTCAATGCTTACTTCCCGCTCCAATTTTCTCCTGGCTTGCTTGATGATCGGGTAACACGCATTCGAACTCCTAGCCCCCGGGAAATGATCAACGCAATCCGTGCAATCGACTTCCCCATTGATGATCAAATTAGCCCTAACGATGAGCTCGGCATTAAAAACATCAAAAGCAAAGTGCTGACCTTTGGCCACGGCGGGGAGCTTACCTTAGGGATTAACGGCAACGGTTTTATTGCAAACGGACCGGGGGCCGACTTTGCCCTTTTTGAAAACGTCATCGAAACGCTGAACTCCAATGGCAAGGCTGAATACTACCAAGAATTTGCCAACGTAGGAGTATCCGAAGGCGACGGAAAACCCATCCACTGGTTTCCATGCGATCCAAAAGCGAATGTGCTCAGTGGTTGCGCTGGAGTTGTTCCCACGGCTAAAGGAGGCGATTTGTTTGATCTTTCCGTGGTTGGATTAAAAAAAGCGACACGAATTTATATTCGAGATGTGGGGTATAACTACAACAAAGGCGGCGATCAAAACGAAGGGTTCGACTTTGATGGAGGACATTTGTTTAGGGCTTACCAGGAGCTAAATTGACCTTGGTCAAATCGGGAAAGCCAAAAACGTTTGCCGCATTCTGGTAAAAAACGGCTTTCCAATGTTGCTTTGGAATGGCTTTTTTAAAAGCCTCCAAATACCCTCGCATATCGGTAAGCGGCCAATCCGTACCATACATCAGTTTGGTAGGATCCTCCATGTATCCAAAAATCCAGCTCAGCGGCTGAATGAGAAAGCGCTCTTTTTCCTCATTCGAAATTTTTGCCATGTTTCCGATTAACAGCGCAGACCCATCTAAATAAACATTTGGATTTTTGTAAGCGACCTCGGCGGCAGATTCAATCCACGGGTTCCCACAGTGGGCAATTACAAATTTTACCTGGGGATGATCGACTGCGACTTCGTCAATCGTCAGCGGGTCCGCATATTTTAGTTTGGCCTTGGTGGAATAGGTATCCCCCGTATGGAAAACGACGGGTACATGGTATTTTTCTGCAAGCTTATACGCAGGTTCGTAATGCGGCGAATATGCCCATTGATGGACATACCCCAAGTAAATTTTAATACACTGATAAGTACCCTTTTTTAAGCCCGCTTCTATTTTTTTAACATCGACCGTTTTTGCCGCTCCCGCACAGTGAATCACATGATGGGCACTTAAATCTTGAAATTGATTTTGAGTTGCACCGAGGTGAACTACCGCGCCCACCACACCTACATCTTTTAATTCTTTGACATATTCTTCTGCTGTATCGGGTAGTTTGCTGGTCTCTTCTAAAGTCCCTTTGAAATGGTTATGGGTATGGGCATCGATGACCGGAAAAACACCATCGCCAGGTTCGCCAGCAAAGGGGTCATGTTCGAGGATCGTATCGGCGGATTTTTTCTGACCTGCGACTTCCTTTTGCGCAGGAACAGTGGAGCAGCCAAAAAGAGTTACAAACATGCCCACAGGAACAAGCCTTTTCCATAAATTGATCATTCTCTATTCTAGTCCGCTTGTTGATTAAGTTTCAAGGGCGCTTTTGAGCCGTTCCCATCCGTTTTTTTCGTAAAACCACGGTAAGGTTCCCATACGGCGATTTACTAAAATGATAACGGTCGGTATTCACCACAATAGCAGAGGTATCCGTCGAAGAATCGTTCTCGGACCCAATAATAAAAGAATACGTTTTATTGGGCGTTAGACCTTGGAGCGCAACTTGAAGCCTAAAATAAGGACCGCCAACCATGTTGTTTTTCGTCCAATCGGCCAGCAAAATGTTCACCACCACACCGCCTTCTAAAACAATGATTCTAGGCCGGATCGCCACATTTTGTTCGTCTTTGCCGGACCGAAGCGGCGAATAAATGTCCACAATTGCCTCGGGCCCGACGGAGTAAAAATTAAACGACTGGTAGGGCATTTTTTCTTTGCTAAAAGGCGCACTATAAACCGTCGGCGATTGAGCCGAGAGTTCGACCTGCTGGGCCTGATCAAATTTCAGTTCTATCGAGTTTTGTTTTTTATCGATTCCCCCGGGAAGCTCCGAAACGTCCCGCGGCCCCGAGGCACACCCCGCCTCCAGCAGCAAACTTAAACACGCACCCCACACGACTGCACCCGCCCAGAACCTTCTAAAGTAATTTCTCATTACAATTGTGAATACCAAAGTTTCCATAATCAGTAATCAAGTTTTTCAGGAAGCCACGGTCTTCCAGATTCCTTTTCTTGGATTCTTCCAAAGTAAGGATGGGGATTTGCGCAAGATGCGGATACTTTCCACTTTTGGCTGCCTTGATCAAACTAAGGCGGATTTTCTCGATCACTGCGTCTGGAATTTCCGTACCCCATTTGGGATTATATTTCAGGCCCGCATCATCTAACGCATCCGCAATTTCAAACTCAATAAAGGGAATGCTTTTGTTTAATTTTACCCATACCGACCTTGCCACTCCCCGAGCCCGATCAATTTTGATTCCCCCCTTGGCCCGCGCATATTGAACTTTGTAAGCAATTAACGTCGCCAAGTACCGATTCGGCCGATCGATCATCGCAGTAAAGCGGGGTGGATTGAAAAGGATTTCGTCCAAAGTCCGTTTAAAATAGACTTTCTTCGATTCAAGCAAATACGACCAAAAATCGTGCAAATCTAAGTGCGACAAATCATCCACGACATGAACTGGAATCGTCTTTGCCCCCACATAAAGCGAAACGAATACCTCGTGGTGCCCGTCCAGAATCACATATCCGATCGGGCCTTTAATCACCATAATCGCGTCTTTCAAAGGCACGGCACTGGTACCGTGATTAAACGAAAATTCAAAGGCTTCCGATTTTTTATTCCACTGCACTTGATCGTCATCCAGGTAACGCTGGAGCTTAAATTTAGCGTTATCGATTGAGATTTGGTCTTGTCCGGGGATGAGCGTCTCTAAACCTACGTAACAGGTTCTGCCTTTGCTGCAGCGAATACACCGGGGCTTGACGGCTCCGTCTGCTAACGTTTGCCAATTTTGCTGAGCGGTTTCCAGGAACCGCTCGGGTTTGCCTGCAACTGCAACTTCAACTGCAACTAGAGGTGCCGCAAAACTGATTCCGAGCAAAAACAGGAGTCCGCAGTTCATCGCAAATTTTTACATTAAAATAATGTAAATTTCAACTCTGAAGCACTGCCTTTGTCATTAAATGAAGACAATGGAGGTATTCGGGCGCGTTCTCAAAGTAGCTCATAAAATCAAACGACAGCACGTCCACCAAGGGCGAACGGATCCCCATTAAGCGTAAGCAAAACCGGTTTGTTTCAACGGTAAAGGCTGGGTCCAACTCAAACTTGCCTTGAAAGGTTTTTCGGAGGCGCTGGATTTGTGCTGGGCTCAGTTCCGATTTTAATGGAGGGCTACCTTTCAGAGCTACCTTCAGCATGCGCTTAAAATCGCTTAAACTTTTAGGGTCGCTTAAAAAGTTTGAATGCAGGAACGAAAGCAAAGTTAGTTTAAACATGGGCTCAGGCCCTAGGAGTTGGATGACCGCTTTAAGATCAGCAACCGCCTCTTGATATTCGATCACGTAGGCGTTCTTTTGAAAAAATTCTTGGTGCACGGGGTCCGTCGCATAAAGGCTCGCTACACTTTCGCAAGCGTTTGCAAAGGACTCTTCAAAAAGAATTCCCAATGTTGCTTCGCGATCCTGGGTAAGCTTATTTTTGGACCTTGATTTTTTATGCGTTGCTCTGCGTATGGTGTTTCCAATTCCATGGGCCGACTCGTGCAAAACGTAGTTCGCTTTCAGGGGCGGGACATCGCTCCAATTAAAAACACCCGGTGCACGCCGTTCAATTTCTAAAAGGGGCCTAACCGTGTTCGAATACGGGATCGTTTTTTTAGCCAAAATTTTAGGCAATTGGGTGAGTGCCATCACTTCGTAATCAAAAAAACGTTCTGACTGGAATTTAAATCCAAGCAACCGCGCCATTTTTCTGACGTTCAAATAAATAGGATTGTGGTGCAGTAAGTAACTATCGCCAAAATGTCTCTTTAGCGCCCAAGGGTGCTTAAATTTTTGATGCTGCTGAAGAATTTCTTTAAGCTTCACGAATCCTCATTCTGATTTTACTGCAATATTTTGTTGCACGGGACATTTTTTCCACTCACACTTAATTAAAAGTATCATTAAACAACAGGGAGAAAAAGAGATCATGAATGATGAAACGTTACGCCTTACTCCAAACCTAAAGCGATTTTTACGCCCGCTTGCCGGCGCATTGCTTTGTACGTTGGTAGCTTTACCCACGTTCGCCGAAGAAAAAACCGTCGATTCTGAAGGCGGCGGTGAATATTTAGAGAAGTTAACTGGCCTTCAACTCCATGGTTTTGCCAATATGGGTTGGGCATACGATACCTCGACGGATAATCATCGCAAATATTCTCGCGATTTTTATCTAAATAACTTTGACGTCTATTTTAATCCGGACTTAGGGAACCGAGCACGGTTCTTGGCCGAATTAGTGTTTGAGCCAGACGCAGAAAGCCAGCAACCAACGATCGACGCGGAAAGGCTCCAAGCCGGATATGTCGTTTCTAAGTACCTCACCGCGTGGATCGGCCGCTTTCATACTCCACTCGGATATTACGTCATCTCTTACCACCACGGTATGCAGTTACAAACTGCAGTTGAAAAGCCCCGCTTTGTAGATTTCGAAGACCATTACGGCGTACTTCCTGTACACAGTAACGGGATTTGGCTAAACGGAAACTTTACCTTGGGCGAGCAACGCTTTGCTTTGATGGGGTGGGTGTCTAATTCGGACCGCCTCGTTACGGATAGCGATGGCTTTACAAGTTTGGATTTCGACATGGCCAGAAATGATAATCACAAACTTGCCTACGGTGCTCGATTAAACTGGGTCGCCGGCGGAAAGTTAGATGGCTTGCAAGTGGGTACCACTGTGTTAAGTGAACAGATTGATTACATGGGTGGTGGCGACGTAAGTTATGGTGCGAATGGAGGAACCGTTGATAATGGAAACGCTAATCAAAACGTAGGTCAGCCCCAGGGCAATCCTTCCAGCAACGTTTGGGACAATACAAATGGAAATATTTACAAAAACGGCACCTTCTCTTCCAACTTCCTCCTCTACGGCCTACATGCCGTATACGAAGCACACGGAATTGAATTCTTAAACGAGTTCTATGGGTTCCATAACTCGGACGTGTTACACCCTGGTCCAAGCTGGGATAGTTACGCGGGGTTCAGTCAGTTAGCGTATTGGATTAACGGAATTTCCGCTCCCTTTGTTCGGTTTGAGCGTGCATTCTTTAACCAAAACGACCCTTACTTCCTCAGCCAATATAACGGTCTTCCTTACACGAAGTACGCTTTGGGTTACCGTTATAACTTAAACGATAGTTCCGCATTGAAATTGGAACTTTCTAGAACTTCTTTTAATGCTCACAGTAACACTAACTCCGGACAGGCATATAATGATGTCCACTTCGATTATTCAATTCGCTTCTAAAGAAAGGGTGAACACTTAAATGTTTAACAAACTAATTTATTTGATTGCTTTAACACTGTTCTGTTGTTTATCCGGCCAGGGCGCGAAGGCGGAAAAATCCGATTTGGTCTTCATTTGCCATAAAGGCATGAAGTACTCGGAAGGCGAAGTCAAATTTGCCTTCAAGGGCTACTTAGACGAACCAAGACCCATTGATAACACTCCCCTCAAAGAGGATATGTTAAAATACATTGGGTACACGAAAGCGGACGGTAGCGCTGATGAATCTAAATACAATAAAGTATGGGGCAAAATGTTCTTCAGACGGGCCTTATTCGTGCCTCAAAAAGTTCATACGGACGAAGAAGTCGTTAATTGGGTAGCCCACGTAGACGGCGGCATTGGTTATGTAAGATCAACGCCTAGCAATCCCAACGTAGAAGTTTGCGGCTCAAAATAAAAAATACCGGATTTTTGTTTTTAGTCCTTTTTTGCACGGGCCTGGTGAGTTCTACTCACCCGGCCCGTGCCTTTAGCTTTTCTGCGTTAAAAGAACTGATTTTAAAAAAAGAAATTCATCGGGTTGAAGAATTGCTCCCCCTGTTACCTACTCCCCTTCGCTCACACTACGCTTTGATGTTTAATAGCCGTAGCCTACAAGGCAGTAGTTTTGAAAATCCCCGCGTTTTAATGTTTATGGATCAGGGGCAATTTATGGCCTCGTTTAACGGCGACCCTTCGCAAAAAGCCTTTGATGGTTTCGAGACCATGGAGTTTGATCCCTACGCCCAAGAATTCAATTTTAGAGAAATTCGGTTTTTGCCCAAACCCCAAAACGGAGCATGGGTTACTTTTTCAGAAGCAAACCCCGACAAATGCACCAAATGCCACGGCACCCCTGCTCGTCCCATTTGGGATACCCATCCTTCTTGGCCCGGCGCTTATGGCGAACGCTACCACGCCCCCCTTTCGGACCCGGAAGAAAAAGGCTTAGCTGCATTTCTAAAAGCCCAACCTAATCATCCGCGCTACAAGTCACTTTTGAACATTGCATTTATTGCCCGGAAAGAAACCTTTAACCCTAGCCACGAAAACCGCTACAATGCCGAACAGCCCGTTTCGCCCAATGAAGAACTTTCGCGTTTTTTAACCACCCTCAATCTTAAACGGATATTAAAGCAAATTCAAAAAAGCGCTCGGTTTACTCAATTTCAATACGCCCTTTTAGCCGCGCTGGGTTCCGATTGCGAATCCATCGACCACTTTTTGCCCCCAGGAATCCGCGCCCCTTTTAACGAAAAATTTAAAGCTTTTGCTTCACAAACCGAAGCCCGAGATCAAGAACAGCAGCTGTTAAAAGGGTTCCGGACTTACCCATTAAAATTTAGTGCGGATGCGGACACGCGCACGGAATTGGTGGAATTAACGCCGTTTCGGTTTTTGGTCGAAAATGGCCTGAGCCTGTCTACCGACCAGTGGACCACAGCGCTCGAGACCGCCACTTATGATTTTAGAAGCGTCCAAGACACCGAAGGCGAACTTCAAACCGCTCTGCTTAGGGCCATTGCCGCACACGATCCGGAACTGGCCCGCTTGTCCGGGCAACGGAAAGTCTCTTCGCCAGAAAAATACTGCAATTACCTTCGAAAGCGCAGCATTGAAGACTTAAATCATTTATCCGAAAATCAAAACGAGGCCCTTAAGCTAACCCTGGTGCATACCGTGGAACCAAAAGTTTTAGCCAAAGACTGCGCCGCTTGCCACGACGGAACGGTGGGCCCGGAGCTACCTTTTGGAGAACTCCGGTCCTTAAGAAAAATTCTGAATCAAGGAAAGTATCCTAGGGGCACCCTCGTGCAAGAAATTGTTTATCGGCTGTCCATGAAGGCAGGGTCGGATTCTATGCCACGCGGTTCTAATTTAACCGAAGAGGAGCGAACTAACCTCACCCGTTATTTTTCGGAACTGGCTCACTCCGACGAAGGCAATCGCGACTGACCTGTTTTTTCGCGCTTTTCGGCTAAATCTTCGGCTACCTGTTCAGCCTTCAGTTGCGACTCGGATTTTTTAGTCGCTGTAATCCCTGTTTTAAATTTCCGGCATTGAATAATTTGCTTTTCGGCCTTATCACTGAGTCCATGATCCGAATACTGCTTAACTTTTGTTTCGCAGCGTTGGAGCTCTCCACCCGCAAAGCTAGTTTCTACCCGCGCGACCAAAAACAAGATCATAAATATAAAAAAAATTTTCAACGCCCACCTACCCTCTTAACGCTTATCGGCATAGCAGCTAAAGCCTTTAAGCTTATTGATTCATAAATTCAAAATAAAATTGTAATGGATCGGTCTCCCGAATTAAGCCCGAACAAGCTACCCCCAATAACCGAATCGGTACCCGGCCCGCATCCGTCTTTTCCACCAGCATTGCCTTTAAGTTTTGTTCAATCATTGACGCTTGATCGGTAGGAATAGAAAAAGTTACACTCCGAGTAATCTGCCTAAAATCAAAATATTTGATCTTTAGCGTAAACGTTAGGGCAAGCCAACTTCTTGACCTTAAAGTCTCCGCGATTTCCGCGGCTAAATCGCCCAGAACCTCAACCAACTTTGCAATAGAAAGCGTATCTTCGGCAAACGTCCTCTCGGTTCCGCAGCTCTTCGGATCCCAGCCCGACTCCACCTCGCGGTCATCCCGTCCATTCGCCAAATTCCAAAAAAAGGACCCGCTGCTTCCGAACTGCTGAATCATCACTTGTTCGGTCACTGTTCGCACATCACCCACCGTTTTTAATTGAAGCGCGTGAAATTTTTCCGCCGTTTTTTTGCCCACTCCCCACAGCCGCTCCACGGGCAGCGGTAAAAGAATAGCGTCCATTTCTTGAGGCGTAATGACCACCAAGCCATTTGGCTTTTTTAGGTCGCTTGCGATCTTCGCTAAGAACTTATTAAAACTAACTCCGGCGGACGCAGTTAATTGAGTTTTTTTTAAAATTTCAGCCTTTAAATGTTGGGCAAGGCGTGTAGCACTTTTCTCATTGAATTGGTTTTGAGTGACATCTAAATAAGCCTCGTCCAATGAAAGCGGTTCGATTTGATCGGTCACCGTTTTTAAAACTTCCATAATTGCGTCACTTGCTTCGGAATAAGCATCGAACCGTGGCTGAACAAAAATTCCCTGGGGGCAACGCCGTTTGGCTTCGGAACAACTCATGGCGGACTTCACCCCAAACCGCCGGGCTTCGTAAGAGGCCGCACACACCACTGCACGGGACTGAGGATCGCCACCGACAATCACTGGTTTATTTTTTAAAGACGGCCGATCGCGCTGCTCGACTGAAGCAAAAAAGGCGTCCATATCGATGTGGATGATTTTTCTCACACGCTCCTCCTCTCCTCAAGTCGGCGGCTCTTTTAAAAAGCCTCTTTTTTGGATATTTATCTAGTTTAAGTGGCAAGGGAAGCACTTTTTTCTTTTTGTTTTAATGGTCGCCCTTTCGCGCTAAACTTTTTTCTGTGAAAAAATTAAGCCGTTATCCAGTGAAAAAAAACGACCCCTTACAAGCCTGGGACGCGGCCGATACGCTCATCGAAAATCACCTTTTAAGCCTTGAAATTGCGCCCAATTCTAGAGTACTCGTTTTGAACGATGCGTATGGTGCTCTCACGGTTTCGGCCCTGAAAGTGGTGCCCTCACCTTTGATTACCACCTACACCGATTCGTATGTCAGCACTACGGCCATAATTTTAAATACAGAGAAAAAAATTACACCAATCCATTCACTCAGTGGCTTGCAAGGCAGTTATGACGTCGTTCTGATGAAACTTCCGGGTCAGCTTTCTTACTTCGAAGACCTTCTTTGCCATTTATCTCATCACCTAAAATCTACAAGTAAAATTGTCTTTGGCGGAATGATCAAATACATCAGCAAAGGCCATTTCCAATGCATTGAACGCATCATTGGCCAAACTAAGACTAGCCTTGCCCAAAAAAAAGCGCGTTTAATATTTGCAGAATTTACCAAGGGCAAAACGCCTTCCCCCTACCCTACCAGGGTAACTATTGAAGGATTTGATCATCCGTTTTCCCACGCTTCGCTTTTATTTAGCCGCGAAAAATTGGACATCGGCACCCGTTTTTTTCTTCAACACCTTCCGCAGGGGAATTTTAAGCAAATCCTAGATTTAGGCTGCGGCAATGGGCTATTAGGAATTGCCGCAAAACAGTTGCATCCGCGTGCCGATCTTATCTTTGCGGATGACTCTACCATGGCCCTTCAAAGTGCCTCGCACAATTACACACTTTTTTTCAACGACCAGGCCACCTTTGTTTGGACCAACTGTTTTGAGAATCAGCCTCCCGAAAGTGTTGATCTGGTTTTATGCAACCCGCCTTTTCATCAAAAAAGTGGCGTCACCGATCATATTGCCCATCAAATGTTTAGGGATGCCCGCGCAGCCCTCCGAAAAAATGGCCTATTACGGTTCATCGGTAATTCGCACCTGCGTTACGCGCACGAACTGAAAAAAAAGTTTAGCAGCGTGACCAAGGTCGCCCAAAACCCAAAGTTCAGCATTTTTGACGCTATAAAATAAGCTTTAATCATTCTAGCTTTTTAGCCGATGCAGAGAAGAATGGCTGAATCCAGGAATCGGCAAAAACTTGCGTTTTATCTGCCCGAGTCGCTTTGCAATTATGTATCGTTAGATACCACAGTTGATCCACGGCGTTTCGACGTCATCCGTTTTGAGGGGCTCCCCGAACTAAATATTTGGATGACCGGAAAATCTGATGTGGTCCTTGTGATTTGTGTTCTTTTAAGCGAACAGCTTTTGAAGGCTGCGGCCGTGATTCAACTTGCGCTCGACCAGGGTAACCCAGTAATTTTGCTTTCGGACATCGAAGAGCGCGCAGGCCAAAGTCCAACCGCGTCCGAACTCTTAAAATCGCTAAAAGAAAAGATTGATTTTTTACCCCTTACCGCTGACGAAAAGCTATTGGACCAAACACTTGCGACTAAAAAAAAGGGGCCCCAAAAGACCATTCGTACTCCGCCCGTAAGCTTCCTCTTTTTAAACGGAAAAGCACATCCCCAATCGTTTGAGCAGCTGCTGGAAGCGTATGACCAAGGAATTCATACTTTAAACCGGCATGTTCCAGCTTCGCAATGCACCCTTATTGCCCAGCAAAAAGGAACCGGAAAATATAAAATTGTCGGCTCCTCTGAACCAGGATTAGTTGGACAAGATTGGGACGACTCTTTTACCAACATCGTCCCCAAGCGCGATATTATTTCCAGCAAAAGCTATCACTATTTCCAACCCATTTCTGCGTGCTTGAGCGAGCGTACAGATCAACGCTTGACCGGTGGATACATTTTTATTAGTCGAACCAAAACGGCACGCGTGTTAAATCAAAGCGAAGCACATCTCCTTGAAATTCTGGCCGATGAAATCGCACAGGTCAGTGGAAATTTCGCCGCTAAAAATAAAACCACACCGAGCACCTAAACTCTTGCTTCTTTTGCGAGATTTGCGAGAATAATAGCAACGGAGCGGTATTTTTTTTACGTTCGCTCATCCACAACAACAATTAAGAATAGGAAATTAGCGTGAATCACCGCCTTTTTTCGCCAGAGAAATATCCACTCATTGTTCAAGTGATCGATCATTTATTGATGGTCTACGCGCCCGATTTTGATTACCGTGTAGCCGAACCCTACCGCGCAAACGACGTAGGACAGACGGAAATGATGATCTTAAAAGTAAGACGAGAGATCGCTTCGAAAATTCATCAACTGAAGTTCAACGACTCCGATGCTCCAGAGCCTAGCAAAGGGAAAGATCTTGTTCCTCGGTTTGACGCAGATACGCTCACTACTTTCGAAGTCGCACGGCTCCTCAGAGTTTCTCAAGACACTGTTCGACGACTGGGAGAGCGCGGTGAACTTTTTTTCCAAACCACACCCGGTGGTCATCGCCGTTTTCGCCGAGACACGGTAGAAGACTATATTTTAAAAAATTATAGGCATGAAAAAGAAGTGTAACTATTGGATTGCATTAACCTCTTTTTCCGAAAAAGCTGAAAACAGAGAAATAAGATACAAAACCGTAAAATCTTACATTCGAGAAACATTCGATTTACCCTCTATATTCTCCCTCTTCTCACGATTCTCGATCACCTCTTTCTTTTCGCTCTATTCCCTATCCTCCTTCTTCACACACTATTATCTCTTTTCTTTCACCTCTCACTCCTCTCTACTCTCGCACCACTCCCTCTTCACGAACATTTCTCTCTTCTGTCAAAATTATTTCTGAAGATTATTCTTCAATTTCGGTTTATCTTCTAAGATATGAAAATTATCACCATTGCAAACTCCAAAGGTGGATCTGGAAAAACAACGACCGCCTTCAATCTCGCACACGAACTTGCACAGTTAGGGAAAAGGGTACTCGCCATTGATTTTGATCCCCAAGCAAGTTTGACCCACGGATTCAAAATTGATTTGCCGCAGAACCAAATTTATATCGAAGACCTGATTTCCAAAATGGGTTACGGAAAACTTTCCATCCGCGAGGCCATCGTAGGCGTGAAAGAGGGGATCGATCTTATTCCTACCACCGGCGGATTAGGCAACCTGGAAAGCGAACTTAAAGGCGCAACAGGATTGATCCGATTGCGTGAAGTTCTGAAGGGTTTACCAGCCGAAGCCTATGATGCGGTTTTAATCGATCCGCCCGGATCATCTGATATTTTTATGACCATGGCTCTTGTTGCATCGCAAGAAGTGATTATTCCCACCCGACCAACCGATACGGACATTTCCACACTTACCGAATTCTTGCCCTTCGTGGACGAACATCGCGCATTGAATCCCACTCTCAAAATTGGGGGGATCTTATTAAACCAAACGCAAGCCTCCTCAAAAAACGCAGAATTTTATTTAAATAAGCTTGTGGAATTGGGAGTAGGGGAGCTGATCTTTAAATCCTCGATTCGTTCGGCCATTGATGCAGCAAACTCAATGGCCTACGGAAAAAGTTCGTCCGAATATAAACCAAAAAGTCCCGTCACCCAAGATTACAAACAATTCGCACAGGAGGTTTTAACATGGCTTTAGATCAAAACGCGGGTCAAAAACGCACCGTAAGTTTAATGAGAAATTTAACGGCACCGACAAGCCCTGAGCCTAGTGCAGCGCCCATCGCGCCTTCCATACCTCAAACACCCATCGCACCTCCTGCGTCGAAGCCCGCTATTGAGACTAAAAATTCTCCGGGCAATTCTCCTACCTTGGCGCAAGCGCCCTACGCAAATCGCACTAAAAAAATATCTTTTTTAGCGGACCCAAAACTCGAAGAAAGATTTAAAAAGGCGCGGCTCCGTGCCGGATTTGAAAAACTAGAAGATGCGTATAACGAAGCCGTCATCGTTTTTTGCGAACAAGTCGAAAAGGGAATGATCGATCGCTTCTAGCCAATAGCGCCGATTTATTTCTTTCCTTATCTTTTTTTTTAACTATAATTAAAGTCATGAAAAAATATATTGGTTCCACGCAAACTCGCGGCTCGCTTTTTTTAAGTTTCTCATTTTTACTCGTCACTCTCCTGGGTGGACTTTCCGGGTGTAGTTCGACTAATCCGAAATTCACCGAAACCATTGGAAGCGGTGAAGATGCAGTAAAAATGCGGTACAAAAAACCAAAGACTGAAATTAATTTGCCTAAAACTGCGGTGATTTCTTGTGATTCCCAATGCACGCGTTCGGTGACGAAAGTCTATGAGTTTGAGCATGTTGAATCCGATACAGATAACGCCGCTTGCAAATATAAGTTTTCCATTCCCTGCTATCCCTTTTCATGTGATGGAAAGAAATATGCGTGTAGCACTTCGTGTACCTCGAACGATCAATGCGCAGCGCGTGCTGTGTGCGACGTTGATACCAAGCAGTGCGTACCCGCAACCGCAGCAGAGCTAAAGAACTCAAGCTATAGCACGCCATCTACAATCTCGGATTCAGTGCCCCCTCCAGCTCCGACATCGACCCCGGCAATTATTGCCCCGCTTGATCCAAGTACAAGCACGAGTTCGGATGCGACCCCGAGCCCGACGCCTGCTTCGAAATCAAAGAAGAAAAAATCTAGCTCTTCAAGCAACTGATCTTAATAGTTTCATCAGGAATAGTTTTAGCCTGAACTGTCACTTTCGTGCAAACACGGTTCAAGTAAAGAAATAAGTGAAATTTTCGTCCAACCACGGTGACTTGGTTGGACTTTTTCACATTTGACCGTGAGTGAACAAAAATTCACCGTGTCTCAGCGAAAGTTTTCTTGCAGAAGTTGCCTAATCGATTAAACTAAGGGTAAGGGGACTCACTTTTCCAGCAATGGAATCAAAAAACCACCATTCGGATTACGTTTTAACCGCTCAAAACTGGCCAAAGAAGCACTACCGTGTTTGCACGAAAATATACCGTGTCTACACGAAAGTTTACCGTGTTTGCACGAAAATATTTGCCATTTTAGGTGCTTTCATACCGTGTTTGCACGAAAGTTTTACCGTGTTTGCACGAAAGCATACCGTGTTTAGACGAAAGTTTTACCGTGTCTACACGAAAGTCCACCGTGTTTGCACGAAAATTTCACCGTGTTTACACGAAAGTGCACTCCGAGTAATTCCAGTAGGTTACACAAAAAAACGATTTTTTTTTGGACGTATGTATGTATGTAACCATTTTCAAATTTTTTTACATACTACTACATACTCTAACGCACTAAATTTTGATTACCGTGTTTGCACGAAAGTAAGGAGAAATCATGGAACATGACCAATTTGCATTATTTTCGACTGAACCCACCCCTGAACAGAAATCTTCTGAAGGAAAGATGGAAAATCCTGAATCATTTAATGCCGTCATGAATTTAGATCAATCCTATGAGCTAGACATCGCTAATCGCCCCAGTTGGTCCGTAGAAGCGAATTTTATGGTTCTGCCTATTTTTACCTTCGACAAAAAACAAGTCGAGAAATCAGGCCGTATTATTCACTCTGTGCCGATTGTAAAGAATGGAACCGTGTTTACAAGTAAGCTCGTCATTTCCGCGACCGGAGTCGAAAAAGATGGCAAAGTCGTCAAAGATTCCCTTCCTGGAGCCTTCGATATGCAAGTTTTATTTTGTTTAATGGATATGTGGGATGAACAAGGGCGCGTGGAAGGGGGAAAAGTAACCTTTCGTCTAAACACGGTATGCTCCCGATTAAAAATGAATGACTCTGGCCGCAGTTACGAACAAATTAAAAATTCAATTTATAAATTAAAATGGACCGCCATAGAGTCGACGAAAGCTTTTTATAGCATCGATAAAGCCGATCACGTCAGCATTCCGATTACCATGATCGAAGATTACGCCATCACTTCTCACCGTGGGAACACGAAAATGCAAGATGCATGCATGGTTGTTTTGGGAAAACATATTTTAAGTAATTTAATGAAAAGCTATACGGCCACCATTAATCGAAAAATCTATCAACAACTTGACGTCGGCTTTGCCCAACGCATTCTTTGTTTGGTTTTATTCAAGCAACAAATTGAAAACGAAACAGGCGTCATTGATTTCGAATTAAACGACCTTGCAAGCCTGATTCCGATCAGCGGTAAGCTGTATCCGAGTACGATCATGTCTCGGTTAGAGACGGCTTTAAAAGAGCTCCAGGAAAAGAAAGTGTTTAGGCACGAATACATTAAAGTAGGGAAGTCACACGTATTGCGCTTAACTCCATTTGAATTACCCGAAAATTACTTATTGGGCTCGGGCAATATTAATCGTTTTTTAAAGATGATCGAAAAAGTTTATCAAAAGTCCCTGTTAGATTTAGTCGGCCTGACTGCGGAATCCTTGGAGCGAAAATTAGACAAAGACACAAGAACCATCGAATATGCTGAACGAAAATATTCTTGGATTTTTCATTGCATTGATATTTTGCTTTCCATGCTCCACAGCGGCTATAAAGCACAAAACCCATCGGCGGTTCTTAAAGCGATTCTAGAAACCCCTGAGGACCAACTGGAATACCCCGATCACTTTATCCCGATTGATGTTCAATACAAAGCGCTCTTGGCAAAAGAACAATTAAAACGAGTGGTCGAAGAAAACGAACAAATCAAACACGATGCAGATGATGTGCTCTATCGGACAGCGTTTAGCTATGTGAAGCGGCTCTCGCCGGCCGCGTTTGAGAAATACAGTAAGCTTGCCATTGAAAATAAGCCTCTAGCCAGCACCTCAAAATCGATCCTCCACGGTGAGATGGCGGAGTTTATTTTTCAGGACATTAAAGCAGGAAAAATGATCGATTTGCAATCGGGGCCAATGTTGCGGACGGCGATTGAGGGGACTACTTAATTTTTAATCAGGTGAATAATATAGTTTACTAAGGCAGGGTCGAGCGTTTTCTTTATTTCTAATTGCCGATGATCTAGGCCCGGTTGGGATTGGTCGCCATCTGGAAAAAGCCACTGTATTAAAAAAGCTTTTTTATATTTTTCGGGTATGGATTCAATTTTGAGGAGTTTCGCTAAAAATGGTAGTTTCATGTCCTTAATAAAAAGAAACTCATCGAGGTGAGTGGGGTTGCGGTTTTGAATTTCTGCCAAATATTGGAGCTGGGTCTTCATTGGGTCAAAGTCTCCTCCAAATACGAGAGGGTATAAAAAATCAAATAGTTCAGGAACCTGACTTTTTACCGAAAAAGGAGAATAAATCATTTGAGCTACGGTTTCTGCGAGGTCTTCGTCTGGATCTGTTGCGGCGTAGTCGGAAACAAAGTTATTTCGACCTAACAAGAAGACTTTCTCGGAGAATTGAGTGGGGTCCCCATATTGAATGAGAAAGGGTATACTTTTCTGGAGGGATTGAAGTTTGCTAATTTTAGAAGCATCAGCCGAAAGCGGTCCCGTCATTTTCCAGCGGTGAGTCAATTCATGGAACAAGTTCGTACATACCGCTGCCCGATTACTTTGAGTTGCATCATCATTTCTATTCAAAGTGATTGTCAAAGTGGAGGGCGAATAGTAAGCGGCGACGCCATTCTTAGTAAGGTTATCCCAACGTAAATTAAAAATCCCCCCCAAACCGTCTAAAAAGTGAGCAGGGAGTAGCGTTAAGCACTGATCAACCGAACGCATATAATTTACCTTCTGGGGTAAAACTGAGTCATCAAGATCGACGAGGATGTGATATTGATCGAGTATTTTTCTGACCCATCGCTGGTTAACTTCATTGAATGCTGATTTAGGATTATTTTCTAATATTTTTACGAGGGTCTGCTTACAACTTACCTGATTTTGACTTTCTATAAGTGTATTTGCCGTCTGTTGAAGTTTTCGATTCAAAAATGTTTGATCACTCCCAAAGCGGTAGACAAGGACCTGTGTCTCTTGCGGGCACCGACGATGATAATTTTTTAGAGCAGGTAGTTTTTGAAATACGCAATTATAATTGATTTCATCGTCAGCGGTTGCGGAGTCGATTTGGGCTTTGGACTTAGGGGTGACGGTACTCGACGCAGCGCTATTCGATTCCATGCTTAACCAGGGGTGATTGATCAGTTTTCCCAGTAAGTTATAAAGATCAAGAACGTCACTTTTTGAAGTTCCGTCAGTTTTTAACGTCGCTACTTCTAAGCTCGAAAGAAGTGTAAGGATATTACTAATGTCAAGGGGAACAAGATTTTCATAGACAGGTCCGGATAAATTTTCAATCACGGAAACAATTTGCAAGGGGCTTAAGTAGTCTGGAACTTGGGTAACATCTCCGATTCCGAGCGAAGGATTCGCGGAGTAGGGTTTAAAAAGAGCGCTAAATTTCTGACCAAGATCTGGGTGATCGGACATTTTAACCGACGAATACATATGTACAAGTTGATAAACGGCGAGAAATTTATAAAATTCATCAAAAAAACTTTCTTTACTTTTTTCATACGGACTTACATTAGAAGTAGCGCTATCTCCCTTACTCAGATCAGCTTCAAGGTCGGTATCTGAGTGACTTTCCCGGTACAGATCACTAAAATAGGCGTTGCACTGTATAGCATTAGAAGAAGAGTTTTTCGAAATTTGGTGATCGCCATACAATTGATGTTGCAGATGAATCGGCCGATTGAGGATCTTCGCAGATGCTAAAGGTGATGCGGTCATCGAAAATACAATCATTAGGCTTAGCCAGAATTTCATTCCTGGTTGGAAGCAAGTCAAATGCCAACGCTGGAACTGTAATCCCTCTGCTTTTGGCTAGTAAAATGAATTTTTGTGTCTAAAGAATAGGCAGGTGTTTGGACTCTATACGATTAGTTTTTGAATAGTTGCGATACGTTTAGATCGTTCGCCAATTCGACCGCGCTCTTCCCATTCGGACCTTTTTCCAACGGATCTGCGCCTTTTCTAACCAAGGTAGAAATAATTTTTCGCAATTTTTCTTCCGTGTGATTTTGCGCACAGCTTTCGTCTTTAAGCTCGATGGGGTCCGGTGTTCCAAAAAGCGTTCCATAAGCTTCTGTGGCCAGGAGTAATGGTGAAACGCCCCGGTAGGCATCTTTCTGGGTAGCGTTCGCTCCGTGATCTAATAAATACTGAGCCGTATCGGGGAGAGTACACGGATTTACGGATAGATCTAGGCTGTAAATTAATGGAGTAAGAAAGGTGAGGTCTTCTTGGCAATTGACCAGAGTGGGGTCCTTTTGGATTTGGGAGTTAACCTCATTGAATGAGGAGACTTCAACGTCGCTGTCGCCGTTATCCTGAAACTGCAAATGGCTTTCAACGTCAGGGAGCGTAGACAAAAATAAAAAGGGACAAACCGGGGCCGCTTGCGCACCAAGGTTAAATAAAATCAGTAAAAAGAGGGAGTTTTTAAAATTCATATTTCTATTCCATTCATTGAAGGCGCTTGTATCTTAGGTGATGCATGCAGTCAAAAGATATTGAAATTAAAATCATTGAAATACAGACTTAAAAATTGCTTGCCATCGCAGCGGCAAAGCCGTATCCTGGTTATGGTTGACAAAAAAAGTCAATTATATTTACCACGCTTAAAATGGATTTTTAAGCGCGAAATTTACGAATCGTGATGGAGCGGTCTGAAGCGTTCCAAGGAGTATGTATGCGGTCATGGATGACGAGCCTTTTGAAACCAATTTATTTTCTAGTGATGTTCAGCTTGGGAGGTTCACTTTCGGGCTGTATTTTCGGCAATAACCAACAATTCTTTGAGCCAGGTTCGGCGGGCGTTCCCGTACTACCGACGATTTCGGCGCAAATAAGTCCAGGGGCTAGCCCGAGTCCGTCCGTTGATCCAGGCGTGGGAGCGGGAGGAATAGGTGCTGCGCCCTCTGTAGTCACTATGAGTCCTGCAGGTACAACGACCGGTCCAAGCTCAACGAGCAGTCCGAGTGGAACGGAAAGCCCGAGTGCAACGACAAGTCCAAGTGCAACGACAAGTTCGAGTGCAACGGCAAGCCCGAGTGCAACGGCAAGTTCGAGTGCAACGGCAAGCCCAAGTGCAACGGCAAGTTCGAGTGCAACGGCAAGCCCAAGTGCAACGGCAAGTCCAAGTGCAGCGGCAAGTCCAAGTGCAGCGGCAAGTCCAAGCGCAGCGGCAAGTCCAAGCGCAGCGGCAAGTCCAAGCGCAGCGGCAAGTCCAAGCGCAGCGGCAAGTCCAAGCGCAACAGTAAGTTCGTGCCCCTATTCTACCCCTCATGCGCCGATCGCAGGGAATGACGGCCCCTACGAAGTAGTTGCAGGGGCTCCTTTTACCGTTTCACAGATTACCTTAATGTCCAATGACGTGGATCCAAATGGGCAAGCACTGACGTTCGTCTCTGCACAAGGAGCAATCGTAGGAACAGTCGTCTCGGCATCAGGAAACGTAGTTTTTACAGCTCCCATTGACTTTACAGGCTCGGCGACTTTTACCTATACGATTCAGAATACGGCAGGATTACAAGCGACTGGAACGGTATTGCTTGAAGTCAGGATGCCGGCTCCGCTTCCCATTTATGCGGTGACGATGGACTCAAAGCTCTACACGTACGACGCGGTTTCAGGAACCGTCGTTTATCTCACGACACTTACTCTCAACGGGCGGCCTTTTTCCGGCAGCGGTTGTATCGGCGGCGCGATTTGTGAAATTGCCATTACACCTAATGGAGTCATGTATGCCGTGGATGGAAGTAGTCTTTACAACGTCAATCCCGTTACTGGAGTGATGACCAAAGTTCAAGTTCACCTCAATGGAGCGTACGAGCTTTCTTCAACCGCTTCGGGTCAGTTAATTATTTCGAGCGATACGGCCTCGGTCATTTTTGATCCCCCTACAAACTCTCTTAGCGAATTGCCGTTAGAGAAATGGATCGAAGAAGGGGGCGGGGATGCAATCCTGTTGCCCAATCAAAATCTTTACATGACGATCTACGAGCGTACAGGGCCCGATCATTTGTTGATGATTGATCCAGATACAGGCGCAGAAATCGATTTAGGGTCAGTTGGATTTAAAGAGGTATGGGGATTAGGATACGCGCAGGGAATTCTTTACGGCTTTACCGGCGAAGGCTACGTCTTTACCATTAACCAAGCCACGGGAGCGTCGAAGCTAATTCAAACTTTATCAGAACAGTGGGCCTCCGCGACTACAAACCCGGCGCTTTGGTAGGACTTTAAACACGTAATTTTGAAAAGCACGGACACTCAAATCTGATAAAGTCAGAGGTTTGACTCTTTTCAATAAATTGAAAAACCCGCATAATAGTCGGATGCGATTGACGAAATTCTTACTCTTCATT
The DNA here is from genome assembly GCA_903842755.1 of Oligoflexia bacterium. GTDB lineage: Bacteria > Bdellovibrionota > UBA1018 > UBA1018 > CAIMNF01 > CAIMNF01. The sequence goes on along the minus strand of CAIMNF010000048.1, from coordinate 5,361 downwards.
TTGCTCGGTCAGACGGCCCTCGCTGCGACCGATTCGAGCATGAGTTTTGATCTTAATTATTTATCCGGAGCCGACGCTGCAAAAACGACGTTGGGAAACCCAGGCTATTCGATTGAATTTCAAACGGGTTCCGCTGGCCCCTGGTTGAGAAGTGAGTATGGCGCCACAATCGAGAAGGCATCTGGGAGCTTAGGAAACTTAATTGCAGGGAGCATTCTTGCGGGGGGATCCATTGCTCATCGTGCGGGAAATCGGCTCATTCCTTTTATCGGTGCAGATGCGATATTAGGCTGGGCTAATTATTCAGGCACTTTGGAGAATGCGAATGGATTTTTGTATGGCGGAATGGTTTCGGCAGGAGCGGAAATCGCAATTAAAAACGGATCGAGTAATCGGTTCGCGGTTTTGGTAAAGACGGGATACCGCGTTTTAAATGGCTCGGTCGGAACAATCACCGGCAGCAACTTAAGTGCTGTTTTTTTAGGGATTGGACTTGCGTGGAGTGATGGCGGTGGCGGCAGCGGCGCGGACTTAGATTTGTGATCAACATTGGGTTGATTTTAATTTGTTTACTTTTTGGGTTTTACCTACGCCGCTACGAACATTTTCGACTGCATTCGGCAGCTATTTTAAATGCACTGATTATAGACCTTTTTTTACCTGCCTTGATTGTGGCTTACATTCCTGGGCTCGGCAAAAAGTTACTGACGCCTGCTGCGTTTTTTCCAGCGCTTATGCCTTGGCTGATGTTTCTTTTGGCGTGGGCGTTTGCGTGGAGCCTAGGAAAGGCGTTTTCATGGAGTAAAGAAACGGTCGGTTGTTTAGTGTTAGTGATGGGACTCGGAAATACCTCTTTTGTAGGCTTTCCACTTTTAGAGGCCCTTTACGGACCAAGTTCGTTAAGTACGGGGATTATGATTGATCAGTTAGGAAGCTTTCTGATTGTCGCTACATTAGCTACGGTGTTTGGGGTCACTTATTCGGGTGGCCAGGTCACGGCAAAAATGATGATCCATCGCGTGACGCATTTTCCACCCTTTTTGGCGCTCTTTTTTTCTTTGCTGATTACCCCTTTCGGACCTTTTCCGAAGCTGAGCGAGCTTTGTTTGAAGCTAAGTGCGCCCATGGTCCCCCTGGCGGTAATGACTCTTGCGATTCAGATTCAAACCTCCAGAGAGGCATTTCTTAGAAATAAAGCACAACTGGGTTTGGCCTTGTTGTTTAAGCTTTTACTTTTTCCTGCCCTCATTGCCTTGATTTATCCTTTTGTTTTTTCCCAGCGCGGTTTCGAGACTCAAATCACTATTGCCGAGGCGGCGATGGCGCCGATGTTTAGTTCTTCTATTCTAGCGACTCGGTTTAATCTACGGCCAGAGCTTGCTAGTTTAATTATTTTTGTAGGTGTGCTCCTTTCCCTGCTGACTGTACCGATTTGGTCACTGTGTATTCATTGGGTGTGAACGTTCGTGCACACTTCAATCCATCGGAACAAGGAGAACGGATAAAAGCGGTTTAGTGCTGGCACAAACAATGCAGTGTTAAAATTAAGCGTTAAATTTGAATAAGATTTACTTAACTCGGAGGAAAAATGAACACCAAAAGATTACCCTTGCTGATGATTTGCTTTATTGGTTTTAGTCTAACGTCCCAAAGTGCGCTTGCGGAAACGGTTTATGTTGCTCCTACGATTGGCACGGGCGGTGCTGCTACCGAGGACTTAGCCACCCTAAGTACTCTCGTTGCAAACGCCGTGACCGAGAATGGCTCAAACTCGATTGTCGCCAAATCGGAAGATGCAGAAATTAGTTTGTCCCCTAAAATGAGTAAATTAGGAAAGGCTTATATCGTTTCCATTTCGAGGCAAAAAGGGGGAGTCACGGATTTTTCAACGAGTCTCCGGGCGGAGCAAATCGAAGAGTTAGACAAGATTGCCACCCGCCTGACCCAAGCCGCATTAAAGGGCGTAAAAGCATCCGAAACTGCGCAGGTCGACAACGTAACAGAGAACGAAGCGACCCAGGGAACGTTAAGGAAGGCTGCGCGCAAGTCGCGCGTGTTTTCGCTTGGACCCGTTTTTTTCTCGAAGTTAAATACGGATGGTGTGGGAACCCATATTGGACTAGAGAAAAGTTGGGAGATCAAATACGGCAGCATCAATTACGATATTTTTAACTTAGAGTTCCGGGGTAGTGTGCAGACCGTAAGTACGGGGTTCGGAATGGATTATTTTTTTACTCAAAGCGATGTATCGCCCTACGTGGGGGGCAAATTTGGCCTTGGAATCTTAAACAGCCCAGATCATAATTTAGAATTGGGTTTTCTTTTTGGTGCCGATGCGGGTATTCGGTTGATGCGAACCTCGTCGATTGGCATCGACCTCAGTGCAAAGGCGAGCTGGCTCACAACGACCGTCATTCCTGGGGTTTACGTCATCCAGTTAGGCTTAGTGTTTTAAAACCCCCTAGAGTTAAACTCGTTCCGCCTTGAGTATTATGGGCTTTTACATTTAGCAATTTCATGGAAAAATGAGTTCATGTCCATTCTCCAAGTGCTTTTCTTAGCGATCATTCAAGGCCTCGCAGAGCTTTTGCCGGTTTCGAGTTCGGCTCATGTCATTGTTGCTGAAAAGCTCATGCACTTAGATCCAAGCTCAGCCGAGATGACCTTTTTGTTGGTGATGCTCCATACGGGAACAATGTTCGCGGTGTTGGTATTTTTTTGGAAGCGGTGGCGTGCAATTTGGGTGGGTAGTCCCTCCGCTCGGGCCACTTTTTTGAAGGGCCTGATTTTTGCAACCGTCGCAACCGGTATTTTAGGATACGCCCTTAAGGGAATCATTGAGCACTTTTTTCTGGGTGGCTACTCGAAGGGCGAAATTGAAATGTTGTTTTCGAATTTGCCACTCATGGCATTTTCGCTCGCGATGGCAGGTGTGTTGATTCTAGTTTCTGGGTTTAGAGAGAAAAAAATGACGGGCACGGCGGAGCTCGAGCGCAAAAATTCAATCCTGATCGGCTTCGTGCAGGGTTTGTGTCTGCCTTTCAGGGGGTTTTCTCGATCGGGCGCTACCATATCTACAGGAATGCTCCTCAATATTTCTAAGGAGAAAGTGGAAGACTTTAGCTTCGCCCTTGCGGTAATCTTAACGCCACTGGTGGTCCTCAGAGAGTTGATGCGTTTGGTGAAAGCACATGCTTTTTCTGGCGAAGGAGTGGCTGCCAGTATCGGTTACGGTTTTTTGGGGATGATTTGCAGTTTTTTTGCGGGATGGCTGGCTTTAATTTGGGTGTCGAGATGGATTGAAGCCGGAAAGTGGAAATGGTTTGGTTTTTATTGTTTTGCCGCATCGGTCGTGGTTCTCGTGGTGAACCAGTATTTTTTATAGTCTGGTGATTTAAATACAATTAAAAGAGTGAAGGTTTGAAAAAAGTTGACTATTTTGTTACATCAGTCTACTTTACTAAAATTGTGTTCAATTTTAATTGGAAAGGTATTTTTTATCCCTTCCTTCCGCTTTTATTCCTTTTTTCTGTCGGTACCTTCCCGTTTAGTTTTGTCGTAGCTTCGGAGATTTCACACTGTTCGAAGGTCCTCGATGTCCAACAAAAACATTTCGCGGAATTTAGGGAACAGCTTGATACTTTGCGTGCGAGTAATCCGGGGCTGACCTGGAAAAATTATTCTCGGAAAATTCGAGGGTTAGAAGATTTTGATTTCGATGATGTCGATAGGCCGGATGTGGTTCGCTATATTCGAAAAATATCACGTCTTCGAAATAGAATTGAAGCTTCTTCCGAGTTGCTCGAAAAGGCGCGCCAGATTCGGACCGTCTTCTATGCCTTTGCCGGCAACGATTCCATTTATCCGTTGACGCTTTTTCCAGATGCTCGAGTAGTCATTGCGCTTGATGCAAATCCCTTTGTGAAAGATATCGACTTGCCGATTAGAGTTCAATCGACAGATCATGCTGCAGATCATCGGGATTGGTATGTTTATTATGAAGTAGAGCAGGAGGCGTATTACAACGGTGTGGCTCCTCAGCTTTTAGGTGGAATTTTGCAAGCTTTTCCCAAATCTAAAATTCTGGAAATGGTAGAACTCAAATCGAAAAGTGGATTATCGAGCGGATTTATTCAGTTCGAAGACGCCCAAGGAAATCGGCGGCTCTATGTTCATTTGTGTGCGTCTGTTGACGAGCAATCGCAACTAAAAGATTTTTGGTGGAAGGCATTGATTCGGTTTGATCAGTTTGCCTTGATTGAAAAAGCGTCGATGACGTTTAATACGTCCAAACTTGGCCAAGAGATTTTCGGCAAAATGGTGCACGGACAAAATAGTTCCGCGTGGGGCCCAACCGAGGAACTCGCAACGCCATTAAAAAATTTTCCCTACCGGAAAGTAGCGGTTTTGGAAGAGGCAGCTGGATGGGTTGAGCGCTACGGATCGCTCAGTCAGTTTAGCGCGTTTTATCCTTCGGTTAATAAGGGCGTCCCAGCTCCATAGAGTATTTTCCTGGAGCATAGTTCGCGAGCCTGGTTGCATAAAGCGTTTTATATTCTGGTTCGAGATTGTGGGTGCTCGCAAAAGGAAAAATAGCGATACCACCCCGTGGCGTAAACTCGCCGACGACTTCAAGGTAACGAGGATCCATTAATTTTTTTAGATCGTTACAAATTTTTTGGATGCAATCTTCATGGAAATCGCCATGATTTCTAAAACTATATAAATAAAGTTTGAGTGATTTTGATTCAACCATCTTTTTATTGGCGATATAGTTAATGAAAATTTTTGCATAGTCCGGCTGAGCGGTGATTGGACAAAGGGAAGTAAACTCAGTGCAGACAAATGTAACCCATTGAGGATGCTCTGGGTTTTTGTTATCGAAACATTCCAACAAGGATGGATCATAATTAAAATCGTATTTTGTTTGTTTGCTGCCTAACTGACTAATGCCTGTAATTTCTGATGAATTCCGACCTTCGCTCATAGTAAATGTTTCCTTTGAATAACAACTGTTTTTTAAATATTACATTTACATAATTTAAATTGTCAATTTTTTCCCTGTGGTAACCGGCTTGCCAGAGAGGCTAAGCAAAGCCCGGCTACTACATCGATAAAGTAATGATACCTTAAATAAAGGCAGGCTACGGGTATGGAAACCAACATGGGGAATAACCACCAGAAGATGCGTCGGTAATTGAGCCACAAATGCCTGCCCACAAGCATTGTTAATGCCGTATGCAGGCTAGGAAAGCAATCGCGATCAATTCGAGTTTGGTCCATTGTGCTGTCCGCGCTCGATCGTCGTAGTTTGGACCTGAAATTAAGATAACAAGTGTGACGATTGATGGGTAAAACCCA
>CAIMNF010000047.1 GCA_903842755.1 Oligoflexia bacterium | reverse complement strand
GCTGATCGATTACTGCAGATGTTAAAGAGGAAAACAAAAATCTAAATATTAAAAAATAAATCCTCATGGAATCTAGAACGGGATTAAAGTGCGAACCGCGATTCTGATCAACATAAACAGTTTGGATCGGAACTTCGGCAATCCTCCAACCGTGCTGCTTCGCATGAATAAGCATATTAGTTTCATACTCATAACGCTCTCCGCCGAGAGAAATTAATTCTGGAATACATTTATTTGGAACTGCTCGTAAACCCGTTTGGGTATCTTGTAAGCTCAGGCCCAAAAAAAATTTAAATACTAGCCTCGTTAATCGATTACCAAGTTGGCTGCGAAAGGGAATCCTCTCCTTTACTTGGAACCGCGAGCCTAAAATCATTGCGTTGTCCTCAAAAAGCTTTGAGGACACCCGAGCTACATCCATTGGCAAATGTTGCCCGTCGGCATCAACGGTGACCACACCTATCGAATTTGGGTATTTTAAACCGATATAATTAAATCCCGTTTTAAGTGCGCGCCCCTTGCCCAAATTAATCAAATGTTCAATCACCTCGACCATCTCAATACCGACGATCGAGTCGTAAACCTTTTGATCGCCCTGCATGCCATCCCGGACTACTACAATTGGACTTTCCTTACATGCTTCGCGCAAAGACTTAATTAAGGTCACTAATGACATTTCTGCTCGATAAGCTGGGATCAAGATCACTGTACTTTTCATTGTGAACATTTTTTACCAGACCCCCAATCCATTTCCAATTCTTTTAAGTAATTTTTGTCAGTTACAATACACCCCAATTTAAGTTAAAAAGGCCTATGTTCATTTATTTAGGCACCCTCTCATTTTTTCAGGCCTTTTTTCTCCCGGGAATTGCAGTAGCCAAAGCTTCCAATAAAAAATTAAATTTGGCCTCTGTATTCCTATATTGTGTACCTCTCAGTTTAATTTTGAATTATGCAGTAATCTTTTTTTTAACTTCAATTGGACTTTATTACTCCACGTCTATCTGGACCCTTTGCGCAATCGAACTGTTTTTTATTTGGTACTTTAGAAGCCCGAAGCCTGGTTCTAAGGAATTGCATCGGGTGGACCTAAATAAAGTTACTAATCTAGACTTTCTAGGTTTTGCTTTTTTTATAACCACTTTTTTCTATTACTTAACCCGTTGGATTAAATCGTTTGGATCGATTCTCAACCATTGGGATGCTGTTTCATCCTGGAATCGCTGGGGGTTAGATTGGTACGCCAACCAACTACCAAAAAACACAGGCGAATATCCTCAACTCGTACCCATTCTCTATTCAATTGGATATAAGTTTATTCATTCAACGGAGGTAACTTTCTTCGCCAAATCAACTGTCGTCTCTATACCCCTCTTTGCATCACTTGCAGTATTTTCCGTAGGCCTTAAGTATCGTAGTCTAAGACTATTTTGCACACTTGCTTCAGGCTTATATTTAATAGTGCTCAATAGTTATGCATACCCACTCACTGGCATTGCCGACGCACCCGTTGCATCTATTGTTTTTATTGGTATTGGTTTCGCTCTGCTGCAAATGGTACCGGTTAAAATGAACACAAAGCATTTTTATTTTGGAGCGGCCATTATTGGTCTTGCGTGTCTTACAAAACAGGCGGGCTTACCCTTTATTTTATTCTATCCTCTGCTGGTTTTGACGACTCAAGCGGTTACTTCACCTAAAAAACCCTATTTAATTTCGTTCGCCATTTCATCAATTATTGCTGGTAGTTGGTACATTTATAAAGAAATTCAATTCTTCTACCATACCGACGGATCGTGGATAGGCGGCGTACTTGCTGCATCAAACGGGACTATCAGTCAAAAACTGATCAGATG
>CAIMNF010000046.1 GCA_903842755.1 Oligoflexia bacterium | reverse complement strand
GCTATTATAGTCAATGTCATTGTCCACGTTATAGAATCCTTGAATTGAATTATAAAAGAGTGGATTCATGATTAGGGTAGCCCCATTGCAAGGACCAGGGGTCGCGCCATTGCCGAGACAAACAGTCGTTGCTGTTCCTGCATTGATACTGGGGGACTGGCCTTGGTTAAATTTCAACGTGCCATAAACATTTTTAATCGTTGCACTGGTACTATAATTGGAAGCACAATCTTGATACCAATCCGTGCAGGTATCATTCGTTGTAGTAAATCCGCCGGTAGGGACTTGGAAACCGTACTGACCACCATAAATAACGATTACAGCGGCGGCCGTGTTACGACTCGCACTCCCGGGTGGTATCGGGGTTAAATTAGGCGATACGTACTGGTAGCAGTAGGGATCGCCTTCAATGGCTAGGTTGCCGGTTGTGGCCGCTGCGGGACAGTTCCAAGGAGCCGGACTTGGAGTACCTGAAGTGGTGTTGCTGGGCAAAGGCTCGTTGATCCTAACCGTAAATGCTAAGTCCTGGTAGCCATCCCCATTAAAGTCACCGTGAACAATCGGAAACGGATAGGCATTTGTTTGGGTAATGTTAATTTGCCCAGGTAAAACCAAAGGGGCATCTGAAAGTTGTAATATATCATATGATACAAACGGAATTTGGAAAGGGATTGAGAGGGATTGGGGTGTAAAACTTCCCGTGTCCGAACTCACCGAAGCTGAATTGATGATTCCAAAGCCCGATCCAAAAAATAAGTCAATCGTCGTGGTTGAGCCAGTCGTATATTCTAAAATCACAATATCGTCTTTACCATCGTGATTTACGTCGCCCGCAGGAAACGCATTTAGTGCCCAACTTGCGCCGACGTTACTTGGCTTAACTACTAATTGCGGCATGGTAATTTGCGTGCCTGAGATTTTCGCATACGTTTGGGTGATCGATGCTTCACAGATTTGCAAGCCCGATGGAGTATAAGGGATCACTGCACCGGTGGTGTCGGTCAGTACTCCTTGTTGAATTTTGTTGTAGCAAAAACTAGTGGTAACGGCGCCAAAGGGCGAGCCAAAGAAAATAATGCCATTATAATAAGTGTTACCACTATTGTCGAATTGTTTTAAAGGCGCCCAAATGTCTGAATAGCCATCGCCATTAATGTCACCAATAATTTTTGAATTTTGCATGTATAAATTATAGGGACTGTTATTGAGATCGTAAAAGCAGCTAACGTTTGCATCGTAGACCGTATTTACTTGTGAGGAATTATAGGCCATATAATGGCCAATCACTCCTCCCCCGGGGATTCCATTTGAACCCGAAGTGGCAGTGCAGTTAATCGAAGTAGTATTTGTTTGTGGAAAAACTTTTTGACCGGGTTGACCAACGAGTACGTCTTGTCGGACGTTATCTTCATAGGCGGTAAGCGAATTGGTGCCTGTATAATTCAGGAGCTTCCATTTTGATCCTAGAACGGACGCGCCCCCTTGCGAAGGCGACGTTTGATTTGCACCGCTCGTTAAGTTGTAAGAAAATTGACTCTGCGAACTAATCCCGACTCCACCGATCCCCGCAAAATAAACGGTTGCAAGTCCTGTATTACTTGCGTTTGTGCTAAATCCTGCAACAACATCGTCTTGCCCATCGCTATCGATGTCGGCCACGCTAATTGCGCTTACCCCGGACGCCGCCAACTTTTGCGGCAGACAAGCGGCCAGTAATGACGCTATTGCAGCGGGAGAAGGAGTGGGCCGAGCCGTATAGTTAAACGCGGTCGATCCTGAATTATAGGTTGTTCCTAAGAAGGGATAGCTATACAATTCTCCGTTAGTCGTAAGATCGTAGGGTGCGTAAGGGTATTCCGCAAGCACCGTGGTTGCGGGGGCGTTAGTGGAATTATTACTGTAGGAATAATTTACTAAATAAGTGCTAAAGGGGGGTAATTGGTTGTCTTTTGCGGCCATGACTTGTGGAGTAGCCGAAGGAAACGGTGTGCTTACCAAGTTTCGATTTACTTGACAGCTTGCGGAAGCGACACTTCTCGGCGAAGTGCCATTTGTGGTCGTTAAATTATCCGAATAGCTAAAATCTGCCGCATAATTACCAAAATAAGTCCAAATGTTTGAAGGCACCGAAAGCCCAGTATTGCCGGCGTCGGTGATGATAATATCCGAGTAGCCGTCTGAATTCACATCATGCGCAAGTTGGGACGCGAGCGTGCTATAGGACGTAGTACCGTCTGTCCATGAACTTGCTAAAAATTGCTTAGAAATTGCGGTTCGGCCTAAGACAAAGGTGGCACCTGATAGTGCAGTGATGTTGGTTTGTGTTCCGCATGAGTTCGTATATTGTCCGCTACAATATTGGGCGCTGGCTAGCGTACTAGGCGCATTAAGTCCACTGATAGCCGGTTCCCAACGACTCTTCCCCCGGATCGAATCATGGATTAAGCCCTGTTGATGGGTATAGAGCGTCGTTTGGCCGCCATTGAGGACCGGAATAAATTCGCTTCCTAAATTGCTGATTGCGGTATCTCCAATGTTAAATAGGGCTACTGCATTGGTTTCCGAAGTGTCGGACATGGCCACTGAGCTTCCAAATAAAGTTACGGCGTGATCCGCGGTGTTTAATTCAGGATAAATCACTGAAAAATTGTTTCGGCCAGCTAAGCAAGAGTTGTGAAGGACAGATCCGCTTTGCGGTGGATTGAGATTGCTATGGGACTGCGAACCCGGTGTACCTGTACCGTACGGATTTCCGCGGCTCCCACAGTTATAAAAAGATTCGCGCGGATTTTCAAGTGCGGTCGGAGTAGGCGCGGGCAAAGCGCTCCGGGCAAGGGTCCAGCAGGGACTCCCATTTTGAAATGTGGCTAACGCGCTATTGAGTGTTGGCAAAAGTGTAGAAAGCAAGATGTCCGTTCCTGCAGAAGAATTGCTCACATTAAACGGGATTGCCTGTGCGTCCGGGCAAAGAGTGGCATCAAATTGTAACTTGTAAGAGGTAAACGAGGAGCGACCTAAATAAGCAAACGCAATCCCTGTGCTTGCGGCAAGATGCGAATTGCTAGGTGTTGGCATGGGTGATCCAGCGGGCCAGGGCGCTCCATACCAAGCGCCGTTCAACGGAGCAGTGATCATCGCCAGGCCTGCAGGTTGACCCGTAACCGTCGACAATAAGTTCGGCTCTAAACTTCCATTTTGTTGAACAACAGGATCAACCGAACTACCAGTAGGTGTCCAAGGAGTAGCAGCAGTAAGCGGTTGGGGAACCGAAGTTGGATTGTAAGAAAAGTTAGGCGCGCTCACCACGAAGTCGCTGCCTTCTGCCAGAATGATATGATTATACGCATCCATCGTCACAGGCACAGGCAAATGATTTGCAATATGTCCACCGGATGAAATTGCCGAACCAAAGTGCATGCCCGCTTGTGGAATCGGAGGGTACGCCTTAATGTACGGGACGCTTAGCGAGGACAAGTCATAATTGGTGGCCCCTATATTTACATTGGTAATCCCTTGGGGGCCGCCAAAGTAAACATAAATAGCACCAACACTATTTAAGGTTTGGGCGGTAATTTTAAGGTTTTGAGTTGTTTCGTCATACCCTTGTTGGACCCATCCGTCCCAAGCAGCGTTTGGCGCACCCACAGCAATATCGCCATACCCATCGGCATTAAAGTCGCCGATGTAGGCAACCGTATTTCCAAAACCGGCGTGAGTCACATACCCGGAAGCCCCGTTATTGGCCCCCCAATTCGTATTTCCAGAGTAAATATCAGAGTCATCAATTTTTAATACGTTGAAATCATCAGGGACTAGTTTTACGACGTTACAAATTGAGTTGTTAAAGGCACCCGAACACGTGGAAATATTGTGTGGAATCGAGCTAGAATCAAGCGGTTGTTGGAAGCGTTGGGGATTTCCAAAAAAGACATACACTTCTTCGTTTCCTGGTGCGCCTACAATTAAGTCGTCACAGCTGTTGTAGGGACCAATCCCTTTTCCACTGACGTCAAAAACGTCTCGATTGATGTTACCGGCTGCCAGCGAATATCCAAATTGGACGCCGCTAGGAGCGTAAGTCCAAGTAAGAGTCGGTTCGCCAAAATCCCTAAAGCTAAGGTATTGGACATTTTGGTGTGAAGAATTATAAATGGGGTTGGTATAGTCATAATAAACTTTCACTAAGCCCGTATGGGGTTGTTGGCTAAAGTAGGGAGCCTGCGAAAACGAATAATTGGGCAAGCCCACGGCCAAATCCGGTTTTCCATCGCAATCAAAATCGCCGATCACCATGGGGCCGCTTCCAAACTTCCCTGGAGCAGTTCCTGCCGCTTCGCTCGAGGCGACGTCCAAATAAGAGTTTGAAAATTTTAGGGTAGGCGGATTTGGGTTAACTCCATTGGTACTGCTTCCATTGGGAAGTCCGTCATAACGGACAATCGTACTTTGAACGGTAGCTCCTGTGGTACAGCTATATTCAATGTCCATGTTTTGAACGACCCGATCGTTTCCCTGGCCAAAGGAAATTTGCGGGTCTAATCGCAGCAATCCACCCGTACCTGTATCAGAGATAGGAACACGGGATCCGGAAATTGTTTGATAAGCGCGTACTGAAAAGTTGCCGCCGTTGCAAGCCGCCGCAATTTGTGAGGCGTTACATTGTAAAAACAAGTAGGAATGAATTGCATCCGGACCTAGACCCGTTGATGTGATGGTACAAGGTTGTGCCGAAAAACTTCCAGGGAGCTGAGCTGTCACCCCATTTCCCTGAATATCCACGGAATAAGTTCCATCGGGGTACAGGGCTACAACTTTAAAATTATAAAAATTGCCTGGAGTTAATTGGCTGGTATCGCATTGTCCAGGGTTGGTGCCCAAGCGTACGGTATTCGTTCCAGTAACAGAGCAAATCTCAACGGCATCATTTGTGGGTTGAGGTGCTGTTCCGTAGCCACTGGCATTCACATTATTAAACCACCAGTTAGCTAACGCATGAAAGGTCGTTGCATTGTTTGAGGGAATTTGAGGCTGCGCATAAATAATAAACTTCGTTTGCGCCGTTTGAGAATAATTCCAATTTAAAATGAGCGTAGGGGTTCGCCCTGTTTGCGCATCAATCGCAGAAGTTAAATTTCCGCTAAACTGCGACCACGTGGTTACCGTTTGGGTCACGTCTCCGCCCGTAGTTCCAGAAGAGGTGACACAGCTTACGGAAAAAATGTACGTGCTATCGTCCTGAACCGTACCTGGGTGTAATGCATTGTTAACGGTATATGGTGGAATAGACGTCGTTCCTAGGGGGGCATTGTCTGTATTGTTTGCAGTTACACGGTGTATTTCATAATTGTTACACGAAGGTACCGTCGTCCAATCTAACATAATTGTTGTCGGACCATCCGCAACCGCCGAAGTGAGTCCTTGAAACGGAACTTGTAAGCTTCCGGCGGTAATCTGTTGGGAACAACCGGCCAGAATTAAGCTCCCCGCGAAGGCTAATCCAAAGGCCGTATTTTTTATATATTTTTTATGGAAGAACATAGAATACCCCTGCGTTTAAAATTCGCTGCGAAACAAGGGCATTAGTGGTGTCCCTTCCCGGCGAACCAATCAAAAGTGATGAACTCATTCCTTTGCCAATTCCGCTAAAATCTAAATAGGAATAAGGTGATAAAAATACACGATCATAAGCCCCATATCGCCCCGATCCCGGCACAGTCCCTGAACTCGAAGGCAAATAAACTAAGGTCGGATTACAGGTTGTTTGTCCCGAGATGTCGTTTTGATAGCAAGAGGCCGTTTGACTAGGCAGTGTGGGCGCATTATTTGTTTTGAATTGCAATCCATGGCTGCTCCCAAATAGAAATTCTACCGCTCCGGCCTCCACAATCGGTTGACTACTTAATGTTGTGCTCAAGGGTAGTTTTGAAAAACTGACTGCATAGTCTGCAAAGCCGTCTCCATTGATGTCGCCCGCCGCGACTGCACCTACACCAAAACCCACATCATACGCAGCGCCCGTCACGAGCGGCGAAGAAGAGTAATCAATCACACCCGCGCCGCAGTAATTTGCAGCGGGACTAACGTTGCTTGCTTGTCCAATGCTATTGTGAGCAATGGTTGCCGCGCTCACTGTAGTCCCTGAAATGCTGCATCCGCTAATTGAATTTGAGTTGGGCGACGAATTAACAGGATAAATGTGTAATTTATACGAGCGCGTAATGGAGCCACCGTTATTTAAAAAGTAAGATTCTGTGGCCATTAAGTGTGTGGTAATCGAAGCATTTGTGCCACCCAATAAGCCATTTACCGCTGTTAAACTTGTTCCGAGCCCCGTGTTAGACGAGGAGTCAAGCACCGTTGGAGTTCCATTATCAAATAAACCAGTCACACTCCCATTGGTGGAGAGACAAGTTGGATAATATGCATACAAATTTGAACCAGACGCTGAAGTGTCGCTGGCAACGACAAGTGCACTTACGGTGAATCCATTACAAGTTCCTACCGGTACGGCCGCGAGTGTTCTTCCAAAGCTAGTATCTGTACTTTGCCCGTAGATCATTTGAATTAGGCACGGCGTGTGGTTCGGATCTGAAGGGAGCAATCCATCGCAAGGTGCGGTCGCCGCCGTCACCCCATAGGTCCAAAAGTAACTTGGCGTGAGCGGATAAGTACCATTTAAGGTGTCCCCGCTCGAATCCGCTTGGGTTTGGATTCCATTATTCGCGCCTCCATAAAAAATCATCACGCGACCTTGAGATTCTAAGCTCGAAGGATAGGTCGTTGTTCCCGTGCCTTTGATTGTAGTTTGAGTGTTAAATCCGATTGCAATGTCGTCGTAACCGTCACCGTTAAAGTCGCCGTGAACGATGTTTCTTAAGGTATTAAGATATGTGTCGGCCTGCCCAATTTGTTCACTATTAAATAACGTGCCGTCACTAAAATCAAAACACGGTTTAGCGGTACTGCAGTTGACATTATTCCCAAAGCTTCGGGGGAGTCCAGCCGCACTAAACGCGGACGGTGTTCCTAAAATAATCCCGGACACGGAGCTAAAATAAAGATACATTTTGTTTGCGGCGGTAATTAAAAATGCAGGATAGCTTCCGTTTTGTACAATATTGCCTACGGGTACAATTCTGTACCCGGCGGTAGGATCTCCGGTTACGGTAAGCGTCGAGGTGGATGTTCGATCTAATGAAATGGAAGAACTACTTCCATTGATAATGTTAATATAATTATTAGTGCCTTGGCTAATTCGGACCGCAACCGAGTCAATCCCATGATTAATTAAGTTACCGAGCGAAACGGCCTCGTGGTAGCGCAGATTATTTTCTGGCGAAGTATTCGCGGTCAGTGTGTGCCAAGGACTGATTACCGTGGAAGGATAATTTTCCTGGTAAGTTCTGTAATTTCCTTCAAGAGAGAAAAACAGAAATCCAGCCCCATTATCGACGATGCTAATTGGACTTGGGCTTGGACTAGCTCCAATGGCGGGCGGATTATAGATGGCGGTGTATCCAGGTGCGCCCACTAAAATATCTGACGAAGTATTGTAACTTAAACCGCCCGCGCCTGGGAATGTTGGACCACCGACAATTCCCCCTAAACCAAAATTAATGTTGGACTGCAAATTTGGCATAGAATAATCCAAACTAAAGGTCAGGTTGTTTGCGAAACCGTCGGAATACCGAATATTGGCAATGCTTGAACATGCGCTACTTGAATCAAGCTGGCAGACCGAAACCGGGTTTTCTTGCAGATTTTGTTCGAAAATTTGAACCGTACCTACATTGGTATAGGTCGTATTTCCAATTTTTGTGGAGGTATAGGGCGCGGCGCCTGCAAGCAGAGTACTTTGGTAATTCGTTGCGCTGGAATTGCCGGGGAATGAGCCCAAAGTTAAACCGAATCCACCCAACAGTGAAGGGTTTGGGTGATTAATTTTTTGAATCGAGCAATTCTCTCCACTCGCAGAAAGGCTGCAGGGATCATTTAAAATAGGGGTAAAGGTGTTAGGATTCAATAAGCTGTTCATGTAATTATTCAGGACGCAGCCATTATAATCCCGAAGCGGGATATAGGTGTTTCCCGCTGACTTTCCGTAATGGGTATAATAGGGGTAGGTGCTTGCATTTGCGCAGTTCTGAGTGCTGCTTGAAAATGTAGAGGAGTCAGGATTTGCTAATGCATAGTAGAGGTAGACATTTCCAGTACTATTTTGCGGGCTAGTTAAGCTTGAAACCCAACTAATGGCTACGGCGCCAGGCAAGCCAAGTCGCCATCCTTCGGCGGAGCGGTTTAAAGTAGGAGGACTAGCCGTTTGAATAAAGGTCGCCGGATAAACTTGGCAGCCCGTACTAATACCCGAGGAACTAGGAAGCGGATTTAAATTTCCATTTTCGCACAAATAGTCGGTCGAGTAATTGAGCGCGTTTTTAATATTGGTCATCGCGACTCCGAATACGCCACCACCAGGTGCCTTAAGGGTCAGCGAGCAATCCCAAGTCGATGTGGTTGAGGGTGATTGGCCCCCTGTCGATGTGCCCCATGCTGCCCCGGGGGACGGGGTAGCCGAAATTGTAAAGGCTTCATTGGAAGCGATATAAGCAGTGCCGCTAAAAAAAGTTCCATCATTGGTTCCCGTGGCATTGCAGGAGTAAACAAAGTTGGGCGCACTTGATGCAACAATGAGTCGATCTCTCACTCGTCGTGATGCAAAATCATAGTAAGAGTTTGCAATTGTTCCCAGACTTAACGCTTTAAATGCTCCATTTCCGCTAGCATTAAGGGCAGAAGCGCCAGTCCCAAATGACGTAATTTGACTAAATCCGACATAAGCACCGGTACTAAATGTCGTGTTTGAGTTAGAAAGTGGCGGAATCAGGCCGTAGTTGGAACCCCTAAAAACCCACACCCCTTGTCCCAGAACGCCCACGGCTAGGTCAGCGTAGCCGTCTCCGTTATAATCACCACTCGTCATCGCAGAGCTTTGAAGGAAAGTGTTATTATTTTCAAATAGGTAGACCGTAGGTGCGCAAACGTTAGTGGTCGACGAACAAGGGGATGGGTTGTTAATCGTGACGTTATTGCTAAAATTGAGCCCGCCCCCAAACCCATCATCATTGTTGCCGCTCACGGGACTGCTCGTGCTTGGGTTGTTCAAATCTCTTTTTCCATAAAGAACAAAAAACGGCCCAAGACCTGACCCAATCACTAAGTCATCGCACCGAAAGCTTGAATTGTTTGCCCATGCGGGTGGACCTCCGAGCGGAACTTGGTTCGTGGCTTGAGTATCTCCATTAAAATTGTCTACATATAAGGAAGTTCCCAAACGTAAGTTTCGAGAGGGATCGCCGTAAGTTGACGTCAAGTCAAATTGAATGACCTGGTATCGTGTGTTTGGGTTGGAGATATCGGGTGTCCCACCGTCGGCCTGTTGAACATCATAGTAAATGATGACTTCTCCAAGCTGAGAAGGGACTCCGTCTGCAGCAACGGTCATCGCATTGGGTATTCCAACCGCAACATCCATTTTTCCATCACAATTAAAATCACCCATCGCTACGGCCGATCCGGCCGATTG
This sequence comes from Oligoflexia bacterium, assembly GCA_903842755.1. GTDB lineage: Bacteria > Bdellovibrionota > UBA1018 > UBA1018 > CAIMNF01 > CAIMNF01. The sequence continues at coordinate 15,195 of CAIMNF010000046.1, read as the reverse complement.
CGCACCAAAACCACCGGAAAGCTTGTTTGGGTAATATCCAGTGTCTTCCCCGGCCGCTAAGTTCGGTGAAAGGGGATTCGCAGGAGTCGCGACGGGCGAAAGAAAGTTTCTTACGTAGACGGTCTGTAAATTCGTTTCAGTTCCGGTCGTCGTTCCTACGGTAAGTTCGATTCGGACTTGAGGCTGGACCGAAGGGGATATATTTTTGGTAGCAATTGCATAATATTGATAAGCGCCTGGCGTGTGGGTCAGCGTCGATTGAAAAGTTCCGTTACCCGCAATAGAGCCTACAAAATCTGCCGTTGGCGAGCTTGGATTAACTCGATAAACAGCAGTTGTAATCGTTGTGTCAGAGCCGCTTGTGTTGACGACATTAAACGTTGGATTTAGGGAAAGTGACGCTTTTGGCGAAAAAACGCTGATTCCAGTCATGGACGCAGAATTACTGGAGGGAGTTCTTGCACACTTTTCGTTTGCGTGCACGACGCTACTTAAGTACTGAGAAGAAACAGCTTGCCCACCCACATAACCTGCTTCTGCTTGAAGTTGGAGGCTTGCGCTTTGTGAAGTGTTTAGCGGATTTCCATCAGGTCCATCGGAGGTACCGTCGGAATAGGCCGCAATTCCTACAAAGCAATATTCCTGACCCTCAACGAGGTTACTAATGACGATCGAGCTATCGCCAGGGCTACTATCACTGGAAGAGGAGAAGGCTTGCCAGTCCTCTGCACCGCTGGCGTGCTTTAGCGCTTGATAAAATTTATAGGTGACGGAAGGTTGTCCGGGCCAATTGATTTTAATTTGTGTATTACTTAGTGCGCTAACAGTTGCGGTTGCCCCAAAGTTGAAATGCGGCAAGAGCGATACGGAGGAATATTCCGTTCTATTTCCGCTTTCGCCATTTGGAGTCATGGCCGTAACTGAATAATTGTAGGTGCCTAACTGTTGCGATGGGCTAAAGATGACCGTGGTATTTACGGTTTGAAGAAAAGCAGTATTATCGGTAGAGTCGTAAATGTTGTACAGTTGTGCAGTTGGATCTGCGGCCCAGCTGAGTTGAATTGAACTTGGCGAAATCGCCTGAATCGTCGTAATCCCTTCAAAGTTCTGTGGAATCAACCCCCCCTGAAACCCAGGCTCCGAGTTGCATCCTGAAAGGTGTACGCACGCAACGAACGCAACAGCTATTGTGGTGCTATTCTTTCTGCTAACCATTTTTTCCCCCATTGCACGAGCACGGTACAATTATAAGTACCTGACTATAATTGTATTCTATTAAGTGGTCCCGGTCAACCCAGCGCATTTGTATGGTCCTTTCCTTGGTGCTCAGATCGGTAAAAGCTTGAAAGAACTTAAATAAACAAGTGCGGTTGCGGCGACACAGAGGTTATATTTTAAAGGTGAGCGCAATCCCAATCGACCCAATTAAACATAAACCATTGAATTTATTTGTTTTGATTTTAATTGCCGCTTTTGTGTTTTTCGGTCGCGCCGTTTATGCTGAACCAGGGGGTGCGCCAAACGCGGTTGAAGCCCCAGAAGTGAACAAAAAATTGGCGCCTAAGCTCGACGAGCTTGTTAAAAGCGCCCTTCGCATTGAGCGCGAAGACGAAGGAATTGCCTTTGTTCCGCTCGGAGACCAATCCTTTTCCAGCGACACGGAAATTCTTTTTGTCCGCACCCGCGGAACACGTGTCGAAATGATTGCGACTGGAAAAATTTCTGCTGAACAAACCATCAACGGCCAGCGTATGCTTTTAGTTCAAATTGACCGTGAGTCGATTGTGAAATACCCCCACGTGGGCGATCTTGCGGTAGCCATGAGCGAACCAATGAGCGCAGCTTCGAGCGATAAAAAAGGAAGCTCTAATTTTATGCGGCCCGAGCCCCCTCCCGAAAAAGACGAAACCAAGAAACCAGGATATCTTGATCTAACCCTTGGTCTCTCCAAAGGCAAACTCGTAACCACCACTTCGACCAACAGTTTGCGTTATCCGACCAACGGCGCAAAAGAGCCCGCGCCTTATCAATTCACCTCTCTGCACTTTGCGTATTACACCGATTATTTTCCTTTAGGAATCGAGTACGATTCACACGGCGGGACTTATCCCACGTCTACTTACTCTGGAACATTAGTGACGACCAATAGTAGTGTCTCTGAACTAAGCCTATATTATCCGTTTGGTAAGCTTTGGAATTGTCTCAGATTTGCTCCCCACTTAGGCATCCTGAATAACTCTTTTGTAACCGACAATACGGACGAAAGTTTATTAAGTTCTGTGTATTCTGGATTTGGGTTGGGTCTAAAACTAAATGTGGAGTTGGTCGACGGAACCTGGAAGCCTACCGAAGGCGCACATCGGTGGTTTGCTTTACAACGGTTCTTTTTTGAGTTTAATTATTTTCCATTGCTCAGTGTAACGGACGGATCGGCGACCAATCCCTCCTCGCGGGGGCAATCCAGTGGCTCAACCGCAATGGAATATAAACTCGGTACCACGCTACTGTTTTATTTTGATTTTATTCCTTTTCTTAAACGCTGGGTGCTGGAGGGAGGGTATTCAGTGCAATCGTATAATTTAAAATTTACGGGAACCCCCGTCCAGCCGTCCGATGTAAGCCTTGGGGGTTCGGCCATTCCGGCAGGATCAACTGCGACTGAGAAAGAAAATTATTTTTATATCTTCTTTGGAGTTCGCCTCGATGATCCGCTTTACTTGTTTCTTTACCGAGGAAAAAAATGAACGTTGCTAAAATCAGTGCCCTTCGCTTTAGGTTCACGATCGGCCTGCTCGCATTGTTGCTTAGGCCCGGCGCTCAAGCGGGATCGCCCACACCGTCTCCCACTTCCACGCCGCCGTTCAATGCATTTGCGACGTCGATCGAAGTTTCTAATCTGCTTCCCACGTACGCGCCCGATCAATTGGACAAAGCACTAAAACCAAAAGTGGTCGTGATGTTAGACAGCTCGGGCTCCATGGCCCAGCCCTTGGACCGAAAAAAATCCAAAATGTATTTTGCAAAACGGCTCTTTGGCTCGTATTTGCAGGACCAATACCGCGAAAAGGCACAGGTAGGGCTTTTGGTTTATGGCAGCCGCCGGAAACACGACTGCAAAGATTACTATATGGCAGTACCCTTTGGGGAAAACAGTTTACCTAAGATTGATCATGTGGTCCGGGGACTTGGACCAACCGGCATGACCCCTATTGCGGATTCGCTAGAGCTTGCGATCAAGCAATTAAAATCCTACCCGGGCCCAAAGCGTGTCATGATTTTTACAGACGGTGAAGAAACCTGTAACGGTGACCCCTGCAAAATTTTGCAAAAAGCGATCGAAGAAAAAGTGCTCGACCTTGAAATGTACGTGACCGGAATTGGTATGTCGGACAAGTCAAAAGACTTGGATAATCTTAAATGTTTGGGAAAAGCTATGGCCGCACCGAATGAAAAGGCGCTATCTAAAGCTTTAGATGACATTAATGACGACATAAAAAATAATTCTAAAAACGTAGAAAAGAAAAAAAATCTTTTTGTAATTTGTCCGGACCCCAAAGTGAAAGTGAATATTTATCAGGGCGAGCAAAATTTCAAAGATAAAAACTCGTTTACCCAGTTTACCGCAGGAGCAGGGGTATCATTGCCCCCAGGCCAATACACGGCCGAAGTGATGCTTGATCCTCCGTTTTTGTTTAAAGATTTTGTGATTCCGCCCTTAAAGCGGGTCACTTTAAAAGTAGAAGGGAAAGGCGCTTTAACGGTTCCCTTTTTTGATAACCTTCTGGATGTGGAAGTTTTAGATGAACATCGCAAAGTGGTGCAATCTTTTACTAGCGACGAAACCCGCATTTTAAGCACGGGAGTCTACGATGTGCGAATCCTTGCTCCCCCCTTTTTTGAACAAATGGAAAATCATTTTTTAATCTCTCCGGGCGGTAACCATACCATTAAAGTTGGCGGGGTGGGCGTCATTCAAATTGACTATCCAACCACGGTTGGATTACATCTCTATACAACTAGCGAAAAACTAGTCGGAAATTATCTAACCAATTTTCCTTTCGTCATCAAAGAGGGATCTTATCGCTTTTTTGTAAACGATCAGTGCAATATCGAAGGGATCAATGTCAGAGCCGAAAAAGTAATCAAACATTTAAACTGTAGCTTGTCTACACCACACGTCGTTCCGGGCGCGTCGGCAACGCCCACCCGGAAATAAGAAAGGCTGAATGTCTAGAGATACGTTAGAAATCGTGCCGAGAACCGAAAGCACCCAATTAGAATTAAAAAATCGCTTAGCTGCGGAGCCAGACTTAGAAAGTTTCTTTGCCGTTCAGGCATTGCAACAAACAGGAGGTCGGGGACGACAGGGGCGAAGCTGGGTTTCGCCCAAAGGAAATCTTTATTTATCGGTGCTGTTGAGGAGGGAACTTTTTCAAAAGGTTGACACGCACACGTGGATTCCAATCCGAGTAGCCATGGCTGCAATGCAAGCTTTGCTGTCCTTAGGCGGTGACCCCTCAGTCATTAAGCTTAAATGGCCTAATGACTTGGTCTGTGTCCTTCCAAATGAATCTTTTCCGAATCAAAAAGGTGTCCCTCAAAAGTTAGCCCTTCAAAAACTAGGCGGAATTCTGGTTGAAAAGGTGGGCGAACACTATATTGCAGGAATTGGGATTAATGTGGCCTCAAGCCCCGAAGTTGATCAGCCTACGCAGTTTCTTCATCGGGTGTTCTGGATTAAGGGTAACTCCGCTGTTGATTTATCGGCAGTATGTCGCTCCGTTATGGAGGCCATACGGGAAGAATTTACTTCGGATCCAGTGTTGCCTTCTGTGCTCAAAGCGCGCTTTAGCCGCCTGAGTGTTTTTTCCGAAGGCCAAGAAATTTCATGGCGCGATCAAATGGGGATTTACCAAGGCCTTGGCGATTGGGGTGAGCTATTGATTCAATTGAAATCGGGTGAGAGCACTTCGTTGTTCAGTGAAGATATTTCTTAGCCTTGAATTGCCGCAATTTGTTTTTCTCGCAGGTGATTTAACCCATTCTTTGCCGCATCCATCATGCGTCGCAGGTCTTCTTCGCTAAAGGGTTTTTTCTCGGCAGTCCCTTGAACCTCAACGAAAAGGCCGCTTCCGGTGCGTACAAAATTCATGTCTACTTCGCAGGCTGCGTCTTCTTCATAATTGAGGTCCACGTACACTTGCGAATCCTTAAGGCCAACACTTAACGCTTGGACAGTATCTAAAATTACGCCGGGCTTTGCTTTCCCTTGGGCGACCCACTTTTGGAGAGCCAAAGTTAAGGCCACGCACGCGCCAGTAATCGAAGCGGTCCGTGTACCACCGTCGGCCTGAAGGACATCACAATCGACGATGATCTGTTGTTCGCCTAGTTTTTCCAAGTTCACCATTGCACGCAGTGCTCGCGAAATCAGACGTTGAATTTCTTGCGTTCTGCCTGAAACTTTCTCGCGATCCCGCTTGGAGCGGGTGTGCGTGGAGCGGGGGAGCATGGAGTATTCGGCCGTCACCCAGCCCTGTCCCTTTCCCTTAAGCCACGAAGGAACACTTTCGTCCATACTTGCGGTACAGAGGACGCGCGTATTGCCGGTTTCAATGATGCAAGAGCCTTCGGCGTAACGATTGACATTTAATTCAATTTTGCACGGGCGTGGTTCAAGAAGGCTACGGTCAAGACGAATCAGTTCTTTCATGGGCTAAACGCTATAGAAAAAACCCTGAGATGACAAGAAGTGGCTTGTGGCACCCGTTGAAATACATTAAAAATGGAGCATGAGTTCATTGTTATTTACGTGGAAAAAGTGGATCCAACTAGGCCTCGAAGAAGACGCGGTCGCGTTTGATTGGACGGTGAAGGCCGTGCAGTCGCTGACAAGATCCGCCCCGCGGAACCAAATGAATTTAAATCAAACGCAGACCGCGCACTTAATTTCTAAAGGCCAGGGAGTTTGGGTTGGAAACGATGGTCTTCGTGCCGTTGAGCTTTTAAGTGCGGAAATGGATTCCCCCATTAAGATTTTACCCGCAGTGAAGGATGGAGATCCGGTTACTCCTGGACAGAAAATTGCAAGCTGGAGCGGCGATCCAGAAACCTTACTTATTTTTGAGCGCACCCTGATCAATTTAACAGCGTACACCTCGGGGATCGCGACCCAAACGGCAGCCCTATTAAATGAAATCGATTCTGTTCCGCTCAAAAATAAACCAAGGCTCGTTCCTACGCGCAAAACCTTACCCGGGTATCGTGACCTTGCACTTGCTTCCGTTTATGCAGTGGGAGCAAAGCCGCACCGGTATAATTTAAGTGGCGGGGTTTTATTAAAAGAAAATCACATTGCCACGGCAGGCGGCGTGCTTGCAGCCGTAAATGCCGCAAAAAAAACTGCGCCTCATTTATTAAAGGTCGAGGTCGAAGTCACCAACCTTACCGCGCTAAAAGATGCAATCCACGCAAAAGCCGAAGTGATTATGCTCGATAATTTCTCGCCAAAACAAATTCACGAAGCGATCCGACTTAAGCCCACCGAAGGCGTTTGTTTTGAAGTGAGCGGAGGCATTCATCTTGGAAATATCCGTGATTATTGCATCGAAGGCGTGGATGTCATTTCCGTGGGTAGTTTGACCCATTCGGTAAAGGCACTTGACCTATCGTTGTTATTTAATGGTTAAGCGCCGTTATTGCGGGGGCTCGTTGAGCAGCCTATGAATTTCGTCCTTGATTACTTTTTCAGCCAAATCCGGCATTTGGTTTTCGGAATAAACTTTTACTTGTTCTTCAAAAAGATTTTTAACACGGGCTTCAATTTCGTTCTGCATTTTTTCTAAATGCTTGGCCACTTCCGCATTGACCAATGTCTTGACCATGTCCGCAACTTCTTCTGCAGAAAAAACAGGACCGCTGGCTGAAGGAGTGGGTGAATCTAAATTTCCAGGAGTAACGGGAAAGGGGTCAGAATACGAGGACGTGGAGGGATCATTGCTAAAACCTTCGGTTACCCCTTGAGTCAAAGGGGGGAAAGATTCTTCTTTCATCGGTTCGACCACGCCCCAATCCTGTTGGCCAAGTCCGCTCATTTCAAAAGTGCTTTTGGTCAGTTGTTGAATATCGTCCATGCCTGGGTCCATTTTTAAGGGGGGCAAATCTGGCGAGCGAAGCTCCTTGTATTCCTTAGGAGTAGAAACGCGTATGTCGGTTTTCGTAGGTTCTAAGGAAAAACCGGTACTAGAGTCGGCGACCACGGACGGAGTTGGCCACAGTCGAATCGTCGTTGTATTGGTCAGCTCTGGGGCAGAAAATTCGTTTTCTTTTTGTACAGGAGCGATCGCATCCGTAAACGGATCACTTTTATTTGTACTGGTGGCTACGGAAAGCAATGTGGATCGAAGGTGCGAGGGGTCAAAAGGCTTAATAAGGTGCCCCGAGAACCCAAGATCATTCATCCGTTGCTGGTCTACTTTTTCAAAGGCACTCGACATCATGATTACGGGGATGTTCTTTAAATCGGGCTTTGATAAAAACTCTTGCCGAATCTGGTAGGCATCTTTTCCTGGAAGTGAAACGTCAATTATGCAAATTTCGGGCCTAAAAAGTGAGGCTTGTTCGATTGCGTCATTACCATGCGATACGGTTTGAATCTCGTAGCCGTCTCCCGAGAGGGCTAAGCGAATTACTTTCTGAATGGTAAGACTGTCATCAGCGACAAGGATTTTTTTTCCAGCCATGAGTCAACTCTAATTCTGTCAGGAATAATTTACAGAGTCTAGAATAATTATTGGCCCCCAAAGCAAGAAGTGCTTTGCTTACTTGCCCTTGGAGGATTTTGAAGCAGCGAGGGGAGCGAGTGTGCAAATTTACATAAATTTTAAATAAATAATTTAATGGGCACGATTCTATTTATTTGGTATACTGAAAGTGAGCTTGGGGTTCAGCTATTACACATCTGGACCCGACAGTCATTGACCCAGGGGGCTGTGCCTGTATCATGGTGTGCATGCCGGCCATTTAGTTGAGTCGGAAGCCTAAAGTGATCATACGGCGCCCACGTAATTTTCTGGGGCTCCAATGTCTGCTGCAACTCCAAGCCTCTTTTTTTCTGCTATTCTATCTGCGCAAACTACGGCAAACGTCGCAGGAGTGGCGCAAGAGCCAAATTATTCTCGATACCTGTTCCGCTTTCTTAAACCAACAATTAAAAGATGATTCGTTTGACAAGCCCCCGGATGCGTCCGTAAACTAAAAAAGGTATGAGTAATCAATTTACGCCTAAATTTACAGGTTGGATTCACGAAATGGCCCGGGCGGAGTCTTCCCCAGAAGGGGCGATGATCGAGGGACTCACCCAGCGAAATGGTCCCCAACAAATCATCGAGGAAAATACGGTCGATTTTCTGACCGATCTTCGCGGTGATTTTCAGGAATACACGCGGATTTTTAACGGGTTAACCGAGGGGGGGAAGAAGTTTGCCGAAATTAAAATTTTTAATCTCACCCAAGGCGCAGCGGATTTTATGCTGTACCGAAACGGCATTAAGCTCATTGTGGCGAATACGGCCCATGGAGTGATTCAGTTTTCTTACAATAAGCATTCGATTTCCGCGCCAACCGCAGGAAATACGTTGCCATCGGACGTTCCACCTGCCGAAGAGATTTTGGCTCAAATCGGAGTTTTTGGGACAGTCAATTGGATTTGTCGCGGTGAAAAAATTGATTCAGAGCAAGTGTCTCGCTACTTTTTTTCCGAGTTTGTAAGGCTTACGCGAGAACAGAAAAAAGGGAAGCCAAATCAAAAAATTCTATTAGATCAGATCAAGGCATTGCTCCAGGAGCAAGGGCTCAGTTTGGAGTAGTTTTAGGGTCTCGGAAAAGTTCAAAGAATAATCATAGTTTGCGTTGGACTGTTCATCGGAAATACGGATCGTTTCACTGCTGTACCCAAACTTTTTTGCGAATAATTTTGCAATCTCAAAGGGCGAAACTTTAGAAAGCCCTCCCACATGAAGCGTTTTGTTTTTAATTTCCTGAGCGATGATTTGCTTGAGAGTATCGATCAGAGCGCTGACCGGAGCCGGATTGTGGTACGTCTTGGACGGTACTTTGAGGGGTTTTCCCAGAAGAAGAGTTTCCCGCCATCGATCTAGCCAAGAGGGATGATCAATTGGCCCCCTTCCCATGAGCGGGGCGCATCGAATGATCATATGGTTTAAGGAGCGCGATCGGACATAGTTTTCTCCGCCCACTTTTCCTTTTCCAAATTGGGTAAACGAAAGCGCAGTATCTTTTTCAGCATAGTTACCTTCGTTGCCCGCAAAAACAAAGTCCGACGAAATAAAAATAAATTTCGACTTCATGACTTCTGTTGCCGCAAGCATGGCTCCTGGGCCGCCGGAAAAAACGACTTGCGCTTTAAACTGATCGTCCTCGTATTCCTGTGGTTCGTTTGACCCTGCCGCGTAAATAATGACTTCGGGCATGGCCTTATTCGCTACTAGTCTGCAGTAATCTTTATCCGCAATTTCTTTTAGGTGATGGTATTGCACGCCATCAATCGGGGTGTATTCATTTTGATAAGTGCAATGAACGGTATGGTCGTGGACAAGCCCCCGAGCGATCGAGGAGCCAATAAATCCGTTCCCACCTACAATTAAAATTGATTTACCCATCGCTCTTTTAGTGTACTGAGAATTGGCAAGAGTCGCAAGAAATTGAACAAGCCATAAAAACCCATCGAGCAAACCAGAAGCGCTTACGTTGATTAGGAAGTCAATGTAAAGCCCCTCTGGTCCGCTCGTCCAAGTTGGAAGGTTTTAGAAAGAGACAGGGGATCTGCGTCGGTGTTTCCGTTAGTCACTCCGGTACACCCGTGCAAAATTTATTTCCCCCCACGCTCTTGTAATTAAAAGCCTCCGTCATCACAGAAGTCTATGGGAATATGCTTAGCCTAACAGTTTCAGCGATGCTTGCGCTGAAGCGTTTGCCTGACCCAAGACGGAAATTCCGGCCTGCATCAAAATATTATTCTTGGTCATATCAGAAACTTCCACCGCGAGATCGGCATCTCGAATCCGGCTGTTGGCGGCAGAGAGATTTTCATCATTGATGGCAAGCGAGTTAATCGTCGATTGCAATCGGTTCTGCATGGCGCCTAAGTCTGATCTCACACTGTTTACGCGGGTGAGGGCGTCGTCCAGGTTGGCAAGCGTCGTTTGCGCACCAATTTTTGCTGCAACACTTTCGCCGACTAAGCCCAAGGCCTCTAAGGTTACGTTTGCGTTTTCCGCATTGTAAACCACTCGGTCGGTGAGTGGATTGTTTCCGATGCCTACCTGAATTTCAAAAATTCCAGCTTTCCCATTCAGAAGTGGATTGCCGTTATAGGCGGTCGAGGCAGCGATCCGGTCCATCTCAGACTTTAACGCCTGAAATTCTCGGTCGGCAAATTGACGTTCTTTGTCGCCAATCGTATCCGACGCCGCTTGAATGGCCAGTTCCCGCAGGCGGACAATCATGTTTGAAACTTCGTTCAAACCGCCTTCCGTGACCTGAATCATCGAAACTCCGTCTTGGGCGTTTCGCTTTGCCTGCCGGAATCCCCGAATTTGCGCTCTCAGATTTTCCGAAATCGCAAGTCCAGCGGCATCATCGCCTGCTCGATTAATCCTACTTCCACTGGAGAGTCGTTCTAAGTTACCCTCCAAGTTTTGCTTGGTTTGTCCTAACGTTCGCATCGCCGCAAGTGCGGGGATGTTCGTCATTATTCTTAATCCCATCTTAGCCTCCGTTCAACATATACATTCCTCCTTGAATCACCCGGACGATCCCTCATCGGGTGACAGCTTCCGTGCCGATTTGGTTTTTACTTGGTTTTTGGGTTTAACCCGTCTGGCTGCAGCGCAACTGGACCGGCTAAACAAGGTCATTCACTTTTTGAATCCGTTATCCCAGGAGCTTGATCGCTGCTTGTGCGGTATTATTCGCTTGTCCAAGCACCGCGATTCCGGCCTGCATGAGAATATTATTTTTGGTCATTTCTGAAACTTCTTCCGCAAGGTCCGCGTCCCGAATCCGACTATTGGCAGCCGACATATTCTCTTCGTTAATTGCAATACTGCTAATCACCGATTGAAGTCTGTTTTGCATGGCTCCTAGGTCTGATCTTACTTTACTGACTTGCGAAATCGCGTCGTCAAGAACCGACAATCCCAATTGTGCGCCCGGTTTGGTGGCGACACTTTCCCCGGTCATTCGGAGTGACTCAAGGGTCACATCCGAATTCTGCCCGTCATAAACGATCCGATCGGTCAGCGGATTATTGCCTGTTCCCACTTGGATTTCGAAGATTCCAGCCCGACCATTCAATAACGGAGTTCCGTTAAACGAAGTGGAGGCTGCAATCCGGTCCATTTCTGACTTTAGGGCCTGGAACTCTCGGTCAATGAACCCGCGTTCCTTGTCCCCAATCGTGTCTGATGCCGCTTGGATGGCTAGTTCGCGAAGCCGAATTAAAATATTCGTCACTTCGTTCAGTCCACCTTCAGAGACCTGAATCAGCGAAACCCCGTCTTGGGCATTTCGTTTGGCCTGTTTCAAACCCCGCACCTGTGCCCGTAGGTTTTCACTAATGGCTAAGCCCGCAGCATCGTCTCCCGCCGTATTGATCCGGCTTCCGCTCGACAATCGCTCTAAGTTCTTTTCCAAATGTGCTTTCGTATTACCCAAATTTCTTTGAGCAACGAGTGACGGCAAATTCGTCATTACTCGTAATCCCATATTATACTCCGTTCATAGCAGTATCCTCCATGATTACCCTTAGGTGACTAAACTCTAAGGCCAGCAATCCATGCTGATTCTCTATCGCGCCCCCCGTTTCCTAGGCGGGGTTTGCTTTTGCATAAACCCATTGTTGCGTTTGCAAAAAGGGCTGATGCGGTTTGGTTCACGCAGCTCAAAGTTAAAGGTAGGGCGTGACCCGTTAAATTTTTGGCCCTGTGACTTTGCTCTGCGCCCCTATGGGTCCCTTCCTCTTGAAGGGGCGGATCATAAGAGCGCAAGAGCGATGTCTTCCAGGAAACAGACGAGCAATAGCCTCGTCGTTGGTTAAATTTTTAGTGCATCATTTTATTCCGTTTTAATTTCCTCATTCTTATCCTTGTCCTCCTAAGAGTCCTAAGGCGGTCTTCATCGAAGAGTTTGCTTGCGCAAGGACCGAGACTCCCGCCTGGGTTAAGATCTGACCTTTGGTCATTTCCGAAGTTTCTTCTGCTAAGTCGGCATCGCGGATGCGGCTGTTTGCAGACATCATGTTTTCTTTATTGACAGTCAAATTATTCGTGACTGATTGTAATCTGTTTTGCATGGATCCGAACTCGGCCCGGATGGAGACCACCCCATTTAACGCCCGATCCACGGCAGCTAGGCTGTTTTGTGCATTTGTTTTTTCGGCGATCGAAGAAAGGTTTAGTCCTAACGAAACTAGGTTTACGTTTGCGGAAAATGGATCGAACAGCTTGATTCGGTCAACGAGCGGGTTATTTTTCGTTCCGATTTGAACTTCGAATGCCGAACCTGTTCCATTTAAAAGCGGGACTCCGTTAAATTCGGTAGAGTTTGCAATCCGATCGACCTCTTCCATCAAAAGTTGGAATTCATTGTCAAGATATTTGCGCTCTTTCGGTCCGACGGTATCCGACGATGCTTGAACTCCAAGTTCGCGCATCCGAATTAAAATGTTAGAGACTTCGACGAGACCACCTTCAGCGACTTGGATGAGAGAAATTCCGTCTTGTGCATTTCGTTCCGCTTGCGAAAGACCGCGGATTTGAGCCCGTAAACTCTCTGAAATAGCGAGTCCTGCGGCATCGTCACCTGCGTGATTGATGCGTGACCCGGAACTGAGTCGCTCAAGCGCGCGATCTAAATTCACGCGCGTACCGCGAAGGTTTCTTTGAGCAACTAACGACGGAACGTTAGTATTTATTCTTAATCCCATACCTTCCTCCATGAAGGTTAAACTCTTTTTACAACCAATTCGTAAAACAAGAATTCAGAGCTGGTCAATCCATGACCTTTTTTGAACTCTCATAGTAACTATCGGAGTGTGTCGTCGATGACTTTAGATTTTTTTTTATAAAAAAGAAAAAAAATGAAAATTTTGTAATTATCCGCTTGAACTAATCCAGAAGCGCTGTAACATCGAAAGTGTCAGGATAACTTCAGTTGTCCAGACAATAACAATGGAAGGAACAAATAAAATGGCAAAGAAGAAAACTGCAAAAAAGAAAACTGCTAAGAAAAAAGCTAAAAAATAGTTTTTTCTAAACAAGTGCATTTATGCAGAAATGCATAAAGCATTGCAAAAAAAGGGCTCTGGAAGCAATTCCAGGGCCCTTTTTGTTTTTAACGTTTGGTCAGGGTAGGGAGGACGCCGCTCTCGGCAAATCTTACCTATTCGGCAAGGCTTTGACAGAGGCTTTCTTTATTCGCCTTTTATTTTAGCTGGGTATGTCCGCTCCTTGGCCAAGGCGCGAATGATTGTTCGGGCAAAATAAGGTCCTTCGTAGATCCAAGCCGTATAAATTTGCACTAAAGATGCTCCGGCATCCAATCGCCGCCTTGCCTCTGCAGGAGAATCAATTCCCCCGACTGAAATAATGGGAAGCTTGCAATTTTTCTTTGCAAACTGAAGCGACTCAAAAGATTTCTCAGTAAGGCAGCGTCCGCTCCAGCCCCCGGTCATGGTTTTCCCTCTATAGATATATTGACCTTGAAGGGTATTCGTTAAGACCAAGCCCTCAATGCTTTGTTCTTCTAATCCGCTGAGTAATTCTTTAAATGATTCATGGTGTGAGGTCAGTTCCGGCGCAAGTTTTACCAATACCGGAATTTTTGTCTCTTGCGCAAGGTTTGCGACCTGATTTACGGCCTTGACGATCGGGATTAATGCTTCAAGTGATTGTAGTGCGCGGAGTCCCGGAGTATTGGGCGAACTGACATTAATAACGTAGTAATCTGCACAATCTTTGAAAGATTCCGCCACCGAAGCGTAATCTTCGGCCGCCCGTGCGTCCGGGGTGAGTTTATTTTTTCCTAAATTCACTCCTACTTTAAAATTCTTAGGTAATTTTGGTTTGGATAATCGTAATCGTTCCGAAATGATTCCCGCGCCTAAATTATTAAAGCCCATGCGGTTAAAGATGGTCTCAGCCGGGATGTCGCGAAACATGCGGGGCTTATCGTTTCCCCCTTGTGGACGTGGGGTCACGGTTCCAATTTCTGCAAATCCAAACCCAAGAGCAGGAAGCTCCGTAATGATTTCGCAATTCTTATCTAAGCCTGCTGCTAATCCTACGGGATTAATCACTTCCAGGAAATTGGGCTTGGACGGGTTGAGTTGGAGTGGAAAGGTCCTGTGGGAACCTCCAATTGCATGCGATTTTAAAAAAGAAAGTCCCAGATGATGGGCTGGTTCTGCAGGGAGAGTAAAAATCGGTTTTCGAATCAGTTTCCACATAATCTTTTGCTTAAAGTCATATAAACCATATAGTATCGGGTTATGGCAAATATCTTTTATGATCGTTTGGGCAGGCCACACACCATCGGCGAAAAAAAGAAGACCGAACATACCGAGCCGAAATCGACCGACCACAAGTCAAAAAAAAATAAAGAAAGAGATCAGGGAAAAAATACTGAAAGAAAGAATGCCGAAGGAAAAGGTACCCAAGGCCGAGCGGAGAGATTTGCTGAAAAACGCGGTCAATTTTTAGAAAAGCGAACTTCTTCCGCGAAAGCCACTCGCGCAGAGCCCTCACCCGGTAAGCGCAGTCCTTGGAAAGATGCGCCCACAGGCGCCAAGCCTACTCGCGGAGAAAAATTAAAATCGGACCGACCAAGGTCTGACCGATTTAGTTCAGTCGAGAAGCCCAAGCGTGATCACGCCTCGAAGTCCGATCGCAAGGGAAAGCGTAAAGGCGGATTTACACGGCCCGGGCCCCGAGAAAATCCAAATCTTCGTACTGCTGCGTCCGCGAAAAGTAATCCAACGTGGGTGAAGTTAAAGGGAGTGATTGATAAAAATAAGCGGGGAAGCGCTTTTTTGGTATTTGATCGCTCCGACCTAGAGGACGTTTTTATTCCACGCTATTATGTAGATCAGCTCTTTCATGGCGATCGGGTCGAGGC